>JAQGHZ010000627.1 GCA_028291485.1 Rubritepida sp.
CCCAAGCCCGGTCAGCGTGATGCAGCCCACGATGATGCCGGCGCTGGCGCAGGTGGCGGCGATGCTCAGCGCCTGCTCGGAGCCGGCCGCCAGCGTGCGGATCAGCTTCCTCGGCCAGAGCGCGTGCTCCTTCGAGAGGAAGGAGAGCGCCACCGCCAGCAGCATGGCGTAGAGCACCGAGAGCGTCGCCGAATAGCCTACCGCCATGAAGGCGACGATCGCGATCAGGCTGCTGAAGTGGTACCAGCCCTTGCGGAACAGCACGCCGACCGGCTCGACGTCGATCTTGGTCTCCTCAATGCCGCCGCGCGCGTAGCGGATGCGGCGCTGGTCCAGCTCCACCATGAAGAGCAGCGAGGCGTAGAAGAGGCAGGTCGGGATCACCGCCATCAGCAGCACGTCGAGATAGCTGATCTTCAGATACTCGGCGATGAGGAAGGCCGCCGCGCCCATGATGGGCGGCGAGATGATGGCCCCGAGCCCGCCGGCCGCGAGCAGCCCGCCCGCGTCATGCGCCGAATAGCCGACCCGCTTCATCATCGGCCAGGCGACCGTGCCGATGGTGACGGTCGTCGCCACGCCCGAGCCCGAAGGGCCGCCGAGCAGGAAGGCCGACAGCACCACGGTGCGGCCGGCGCTGGAGGCCTTCGCCCCTGTCGCCGCGAAGGAGAAGTCGACGAAGTACTTTCCCGCGCCCGTCGAGGACAGGATCGCGCCGTAGATGGTGAAGAGGATGATGAGCGTCGCGCTCACATCCACCGCCGTGCCGTAGATGCCCTCCAGCGTGATGGCGATGTGCGGCACCAGCCGCTCGGCGTCGTAGCCGCGATGGGTCCAGGGCTCGGGGAAGTGGTTGCCGAAAGAGGCGTAGAGCATGAAGCAGATCGCGATGACGGGCATGATCCAGCCCGTGCAGCGCCGCGTCACCTCCAGCACCAGCGCGACCAGCATCCAGCCGACCACGATGTCCATCGGCTCGGGGAAGATGATGCGGTCCTGCAGGTCGTCGCCGCCGGAGATCAGGTACCAGGTGACGTAGATGCCGGCCGCGACCAGCGCCCAGTCCCAGGGCGGGACGCGGTCGCGGAAGCGCTTCGCCATCGGGAAGAGCATGAAGCCCAGCACCATGGTGAAGCCGACATGCGCGAAGCGCAGCACCGTCGTCGGCACGATGTCCCAGGCCGCCCAGAGGTGGAACAGCGACATCAGCAGGGCGATGCCCACCGCCGCCTGGCCGAGCAGGCCGGGGAGGCGGTTCATCGCGCCCTCCTCGGCCTCGATCAGCTCCGAGACCCGCTTCGAGGTCTCGGCGTCCATCGTGCTGGGATCGATATCGGGCGGGAGTGTGCTGGACATCGGCTTGTCTCTTCCAAACGCAAGCGGCCGGGCGACAGGCCCGGCCGTAGTCATATCACTCGGGGGCGCAGCGCAGGGGGCTTAGGCCAGGGTCGCGCCCTTCGCCTTCCAGAAGGCCTCGGCAGCGGGGTGCCAGGGCACGCCGGCGGCGGCGGTCTTCTGCTGATCCAGGTTGAAGTCGCGCGCGGCGGAATGGACGCGGGCCCAGTCCTCGCGGTTGGTCCAGAGGATCTCCAGGATCTGCCCGACGAGCTGCGGCGCGGCGTCCTCGCGCATGCCCAGGATGTTCGCGACCGAGAGCTGGTGGTTCGGCGCGGTCTGGCCCGGATAGGTGTTCGCGGGGATGGTCTCGGCGAAGTAGACCGGCCCATGCTCGCGGACGATGTTCGCCAGCGCGTCGGCATGGTCGACCATCACCAGCGTCGTGCCCGGCGTGGCGCCGAGGTCGGTGATGGCGCTGGTGGGAATGCCCGAGACGAAGAAATACGCATCGATCTTGCCGTCACGGATGGCATTGGTGCTCTCGGCGGGCGAGAGCCGCTCGACGCCCCGGAAATCCTTGGCGATGTCGAGGCCGGCGGCGGCGATCAGGCGGCGCGCAAAGAGCTCGGTCGCCGAGGCCGGCGCGCCGGTGGAGATACGCTTGCCCTTGAGGTCGGCCATGGATCGGATGTGGCGGTCGGCCGTCGTCACCACCTGCATGCGGTTGGTGTAGAGCACGGCGATGGCACGCGTCGGCACCACGCGGCCGCGGAAGGGGCCGGCGCCGCGGATGCTGTCCACGGCGGCGTCGACCTGGCCGAAGACGAGCTGCGCACGGCTGGCGCCGAGGAGCTGGAAGTTCGCGGTGGAGCCGGCCGTCACCTCGGCGGTCGCGGAGACGCCCGGGATGCCGCGGGTGAGGTAGTTCGCGAGCGCGCCGCCGAGCGGGTAGTAGACGCCGCCCGTCGTGCCGGTGGCGATGGCGATCTGCTGGGAGGTCTGCGCGGAAGCGAGGGGGGCGAGGACGGCCTGGCCGGCCACGAGGCCGAGACCGGTACCGAGCGCCCCGCGACGCGTGATCTGGTTCATAAACGTTTTCCCTCGTGCGAGTTTTCTCGCATTGCGGATGACCGCAATCGACAACTCAGGTCAAGGGGCTACCGGGCATTCGCGGGCTTTGTCTTGCCGATTTCCTGCCGTTTGGTAATGTTCAAGGGCGGCTCCGGCCGCCAACAACGACAAGGCAACCAACGACAAGGGAGAACTCCCATGAGCGGTATGTCACGACGGGCGCTGTTCGGCGCCTGTGTCGCCTGCGGTTCGGCGCATCTTGGATTGCGGGCAACGCCCGCCCAGGCCCAGCAGCCCTGGTCGCCGCCGCCCGCCTCGGCACGCTGCCCCAGCCGCTGGGGGCCCAATGACCGGCGCGGCAGCATGAACCTGATGACGCCGGCCCGCATACGCGACGCCGCCGCCATGATCCGCGAGGGCCGCAAGATCGAGATCGGCCATGTGCTGTCGCAGAGCATGCCCTTCTTCGGCACGCGCCGCTTCGACGTCCATCTCAAACAAACCTTCATGAACCCGCAGGCGAACCGCCGCGGCTCCAACGAGGAGCTGGTGGTCGGCGAAATGGCGCAGATCGGCACGCAGTTCGACTGCTTCCCGCACCAGACGATCGGCGACGAGACCTACAACTGCGTGAACGTCCCCTCGATCATGACGCGGGGCGGCTTCACCGAGATGGGCGTCGACACCGTCGGCAGCATCATGACCCGCGGCGTGCTCATCGACGTGGCAGGCCTCAAGGGCGTGCAGACCCTGCCCGACACCTACGAGATCACGCCCGAGGATCTGCAGCAGGCCCTGTCCCGCCAGCGCGTGGAGCTGCGCGAGGGCGACGCGATGATCATCAACACGGGCTGGGGCCATCTCTGGGGCCGCGAGAATCCGCGCTACGTCGCCGGCTGCCCTGGCATCGGGGTGGCGGCGGCGGAATGGCTCATCCAGCGCAACCCGCTGCTGATGGGCGCCGACAACTGGCCGGTCGAATGCGCGCCGTCCAAGACCATGCCGGCGGCCTCGCTGCCGGTGCACCAGATCGCGCTGGTGGTGAACGGCGTGCACCTGCTGGAGAATTTGAAGCTGGACGAGCTGGTGGCCGCGAACCGCAGCGAGTTCTGCTTCGTGATGCAGCCGCTGCGCATGCAGGGTTTTACCGGCAGCACGGTGGCGCCGGCGGCGCTGTTCTGAGCCCTCCGCCCCGCGGCGGCTTGTTCTGCCGCGGGGCGGTTCGTGCTTAGGATGGGTGGAACATGACCGGCTGCGCATGAACCGCCTGAGACTTCCCTTGCCGCCCCGCCTCTTCGCCCACGCCGCAGGCGCTGCGATCCGCAACTGGCTCCTCAGGCTGATCCGCGTCTCGGAACGGCCGCGAGCGCCGCACTTCCGGCTCGACCGGCTGCAGCCCCATCGGCGCACAGCCAGCGCCGACGAGATCCGCGCCCTCAGCGTCGCCGTGCCGTTCGGCGACGACACGGTGCTGTGCCGCGTGCTGGGTCGCTTCAAGATGTTCGCGGATGCGCGCGACCGCACGCTCTCGCCCTACCTGGTCATCGACGGGGCCTGGGAATTGTTCGTCGCCGAAGCGGTGGTGTCGCGGCTGCGGCCCGGCATGACGGTCTTCGATGCCGGAGCGAATCTCGGCTACTTCACTTTGCTGATGGCCGCGCTGGTGGGCCCCACCGGCCGCGTGCACGCGGCGGAGCCCAATCCGCGCCTCGTCGCGCTTCTCCGGCAGTCGGTGACGTTGAACAGCTTCGACGACCGCGTGGCGGTCCACCCCAGCCCACTCGGCGCCGTCGGCGGAGCGGAGGTGATCCTGCGGGTTCCCGACGGCCGCCCGATGAACGGGCACGTCGTGCCGGGCTCCGGCGCGGATTCCCTGCGGGTCCGGACCGTGGACGAGATCGTCGGCGAGGGCCCGCTCGACGCCATCAAGATCGACGTCGAAGGCGCGGAGTGGGAGCTCTGGCAGGGCATGGAGAGGGTGCTCGCCCGGGGGCGCCCGATGGTCGTGTTCCTCGAGTTCAACCGGCACCGCCTGGCCGATCCCGACGCCTTCCTCGACAGCATCGCGCGGCACGGCTTCTCCCTTGCCTGGATCCATCCGAAGCACGGCATCCTGCCCATCGACCGCGCGACGGTCCTGGCGCGCGAGAGCGTCGAGGACTGGATGCTGCTGCTTTCGCGTTAGCCCAGCCGCTTGGAGATCATCAGCCGCACGCCGCAGCTCAACATGCGCAACACGGTCGCGCTGCAGGGCGGCACCTACCGCCGGATCCAGGGCTCCTTTGGCGAGGGTGGGCGGCTGAACCGGAACGGCACGCTGCTCTGGCGCCGACGAGCAACGCCGGCATCACCTTCCTCGGCAGCTACCTGCGCGGCGACGCGGGCACCTCGGCGCAGTTCCGTGGTCTAGTCGCGCTTCCCGACCAGCCGCTTCAGCGTCGCCACCTGGCGGAAGAACAGCGACGCCGGCTGCGCGGGGCTTCCAAGCAGCCGTGAATGCGGCGGCACGTCGGCGATGACGCCGGACTGCGCGCCGATCTGCGCGCCGGTGCCGATGGTGAGGTGTCCCGCCATGGCGGCCTGGCCGCCGATCTGGACGAAATCCTCCACCGTCGTCGATCCCGCGATGCCGACCTGCGCCACGATCACGCAGTAGCGGCCGAGCTGCACGTTGTGGGCGATCTGCACGAGGTTATCGATCCGCGTGCCCAGGCCGATGACGGTGTCGCGCGAGGAGCCGCGGTCGACGGTGGTGTTGGCGCCGATCTCGACGTCGTCCTCGATGATCACCTGGCCGAGATGTGGAATGCTCAGGAAGCCGTCCTTGGTCTTCGCGAAGCTGAAGCCTTCCTGTCCGATGCGCGCGCCCGGGCAGACATAGACCCGCGCGCCGATGCGGGCGTGGCTGATGCTGGCCTGCGCGCCCACGCGGCAATCCGGGCCCAGGGTGACGCCGTCGCCGATCACGGCACCGGGAGCGATGCAGCAGCGCACCCCGATCTCGGCATGGGCGCCGATCGAAACGAAAGCGCCGATCATCGCCGTCGGATGGACCACCGCCGTCGGATCGACCGCGGCCATGGGGTGGATGCCGCACTCCCGGGGGGGCAAGGGGTGGAAGAGCGCGGCGACCCGCGCCCAGGAGCCGTAGACCGAGGTGGTGAGGATCGGCACCGCGCCTTTCGGCACATGGTCGGCGAGGTCCGGATGGACGAGCACCGCGCCGGCATGCGTCCGCTCCAGCTCGGGAAGGTAGCGGCGGTTGTCGAGGAAGCTCACCTGGTCGCGTTCGGCCACATGCAAAGCGGCGACGCCGCTGAGCAGCAGCTCCTGCTTGCGGGTCGTGCCTTCGGCGGCGGCCGCCACGGATGCCAGGGAGTGCGGACCCGAACGCGCGAAGAAGCGCGGGTCGCCGAGATTGGAAGTCACTTTGACGCCTTCGCTGTCGTGCGGGCCCCATTCTCGCACGCATGGCGCCCGGAAGCGATTCGTCCGTCCGTGGCCTGCCTGCTCACCTGGTCACCGGAACCGTGTAGCTCTCCTGCTCGCGGCCAGGAAAATTCCGCAGAGCCGCCGCGATCATCTCCGCCGCGCCGCCGCCGCCGGCCTCCCCCTCCGGGAGCCGGGCGGTTGCATTGAACACATGCTGCCCGGGCCCCTGCGGCTGCGTGATGTCGTAGATCTGGATCTCGACGCGACGCACGGGGCGTGGACCGGGACCGGACGTCTCGACCGGAGACGAATCGCCGCGCGTGCGGCCGCCGCCCGACATGCCCATTCCGCCGCCG
>JAQGHZ010000637.1 GCA_028291485.1 Rubritepida sp.
GCATCCGACGCTGGCCCTCGACCTGCCGATGCGCGCCCTGGTCTGGGAGGATGCGGAGGGCCGCGTCTTCGTGACGCGCAGCACGGGCGCCGACATCGCCGAGCGCGGCTTCGCCCGTCACGGGATGGCGATGCCCGAGGCCGGACGGGAGGCGACCGAGGCGCTGCTCGCGGGGCTCGTGCGCCAGGCGACCCGCTGAGGCGTCTTCGGCGGCAAAATCCCTTATCGCGATCCTTCCTCCGGAGAGCCGGCGCGCAACCGCCGCGCCCTTCCCGCCGAAGGGGCCCGCAGACCAACTGTCCACAGGCCCTAACCCGCCGAACCCTAGGTCGACCGCTGAATCTCCGCCCGCGCCGCCCAGACCGCCGCCCGCTCCTGGTCCGTGAGGTCGAGCCAGGTCAGCTTCTCGTCCAGTGGAAAGGGCGGCCCGCCGGCCGAGCCGGTCACCGCCAGCACGATCCCGCCGCGGGGATCCACGACGAAGGGCTCGCCCTTGTTGCCGAGGTTCCATCCGACGGTCTGGCCGCCGGCGATGGAGGTCACGTTCCAGACCTGCCGCGCCCGGACCAGCCGCGCCGGCACGGGGTTCAGCACCTGCCCCGACAGCATCGCCAGCTGGCGCTTCTGCCGCCCGACTGCCGCCGGCACGAACAGCGCACCGAGGCACAGAGCCAGCATCCCCGCCATCAGCACGGCGTAGGTGACGGCGCGGTTGATGAAGCGCTCCAGGCCGAGATCGGTGGTGGTGAGCTCCGGCCTCGCCGGATCACCCATGGGCATGACCTGGCGGTTGCCCGCGCTGGGCTCGAAGAAGACGTAGCCGACCTCGCGGCGAAGGGCGGGGCCGCGGTCCTGCGGGATGACGAGGGTCGCCTCGCAATCGTTCAGCAGGAAGAAGCGGACCCGGCAGCGGCCGCGCTCGACGCGTGTCTTGGGCAGGGCCACGGCGGTGTCACGGATCTGGTAGTCGGTGGCGAGGACCGGCACGACCTCGATCGAGATGGCCACCATGCCGCCGGCAAAGAGGAGAAAGCCCAGGATTCCGAGGAGCCAGGCGCGCCAGGCCGAGAGGGGCGCCTTGATGCGCAGGGGCCGCGCGGGAAAGGCCCGCGCGATCGGGTCCGACATGCCAGGCCTCCCAGCCCTTTTCCACGGGTCATTCCGCATGCGTCAGGCCTGTCATGCCGAGTCATGGGTGGCAAGGGGACCGTCGGTCGTGTTCGTCGCGTCAATAGCGATAGCCCCAGCCGCCGTGGTAGTAATTGGGGCGGTTGTAGTAGCCGCCGTAGTAGCGCGGTGGCCCATAATAGCCCGGCCCATAGGCGGGATATGCGGGATAGGCGACGCAGCCCGGCAGGGTCGAAAGCGCCAGCAGGGCGAGGCAGGTGAGAAGCTTCCTGGACATCATGAACCTCCTGCGGCGGCGCTGTCCGATTGCCGCCCGACGAGCATAAAACGCACCGGCCATGGCAGGGTTGGGGTCGTTCCGAGGCCGAATCGTGGCTCGGCTCAGCCCAGCTTCAGCCGCGCGTCCATGATCTCCGTGTCCTCCAGGCTCCGGCTCAGCGTGAAGCCCAGCCGCTCCGAGAAGGCCAGCATCGGCTTGTTGTCGGCGAGGACGTAACCCAGCAGTTCGGTGATGCCCACGTCTCGCGCCCAGGAGATGGCGCGCTCCATCAGGTGCCGCGAAAGGCCCGTGCCCTTGGCCGAGGGGCTCACCACCACCGCGAATTCGGCGCCCCCGCCGGCGCCCTCGCGCATGATGCGCGCGGTGCCGAAGATCTGCCCCCCATGCACGGCGACGAAGGCCATCTCGCGGTCGTAGTCGATCTGCGTGAGGCGGGCGAGCATGGCCGGCGGCAGCTCGCGCATGGTCGAGAAGAAGCGGAAGCGGACGTCCTCCTGCGGCAGGCTGCGGAAATGCTCGCCCTGGGCGGCGGCGTCCTCGGGGCGGATGGGGCGGACCTCGTAGACGCGGCCGTCCCGCGCGGTGAAGTCCGCGGCAAGCTCGGCGGGATAGGGCGGGATGGCGAGCAGCACCTCCTCGCCCTCCGGCCGGAGCGTCAGCGCGGCGTCGGCGGCCAGCACGCCGCTGGCATCGGCGAAGAGCGGGTTCACCACCAGGGTCGCGATCTCGGGGAAGTCGACGAGGAGCTGGCTCACGCGCACCAGCGCATCGGCGATGGCGGGCTCGTTCACCGGCGGGCGGTCGCGGAAGCCGGGCAGCAGGCGGGACAGGCGCGTGCGCGCGATGAGGCCGTGCGCCAGCGGCAGGTTGAGCGGCGGCAGGTCGAAGGCCTCGTCCTGGGCGAGGTCGGCCGCGGTGCCGCCCTGGCCGAAGCCGATCCAGGGGCCGAACATCGCGTCGTCGTCCATGCGCAGCCGGAGCTCCATCATGCCGCGCGGCGCCTGGCGCTGGACCAGGAAGCCCTGCAACACGACGCCCGGCGCGCGGCGCGGCACCTCCTCGGCCATGGCCTGGGCCGCGGCGGTGACGGAGGCGCCGTCGCGCAGGTTGAGCACCACGCCGCCGGCCTCGCTCTTGTGGCGCAGCAGCGCGCGGGCCTTGAGCACCACGGGAAAACCCATGCCGACGGCGGCGCCGGCCGCCCGGGCCGGCGTCTTCGCGACGAAGACGGGCAGGCTCTCCAGCCCATAGGCCGCCAGGACGGAGAGCGCCTCGTCCTCCAGCAGCCGCAGCCGGTCGTCGGCACGGGCCTTGGCGAAGAGGGCGCGGACGGCGGCGCGGTCGGGCTCGAAGCTCAGCACGTCGGAGGCGGGGAGCTCGGCGGCGGTGGCGCGGTTGCGGCGCTCGGCGGCGAGATGGGCGGCGCCGCGCGCCACGGCCTCGGGGGTCGAGAAGACGGGCAGGCCGGCCTCGGTGAGCGCGGCGCGCTCGTCATGCGCGCTGGCCTCGCCAGTCCAGCCGAGGAGGATGGGCGCGCCGCGGTTGCCGCGGGCGGCGGCGCTGAAGGCAGCAACCGGCGCTGGTTCCTGATCCGGGGCGTGCAGCGCCATCACCACATCGACCTCGCGCGCGGCGGCGAGGAACTTCGCCGCCTCGGCCAGAGAGGCACCGGCGGCGGAGCCGAGGGCCAGCGGATTGCGCGGGGCCCGGCCCTCCAGCAGGGGCACCAGGGCCGTCTGCGTGGCCTCGCTCAGCTCGGCGAGGCGCAGCCCCTGCCCCACCGCCGCATCCGCCGCGAGCCGCGCCATGCCGAAGCCGTTGGCCACGATCGCCACGCGGTCGCCGGGGCCGATGCCGGGGCGCGGCTTGGTGCGGGCCAGGGTCTCGGCGGCGGCCAGCCAGTCCTCGAAGCCGGCGGCGCGCAGGATGCCCGCGCGGCGCAGCACCGCATCCATCACCGCGTCGCCGAGGCCGGAGGGGTCGTCGGTACGCCCGCCGGGACGCAGCGCCAGCACGGGGCGGGTGCGGGCCGTGGCGCGGGCCGCCGAGACGAAGCGGCGGCGCTGCTTGATGCGGCGCAGCTCGAGCAGGACGCAGGCGGTGGCGCTGTCGCGCGCCAGCCAGTCGAGGCCGAGGGCGAAGCCGAGATCCTCGTTGGAGCCGATGCCGATGATGTGGCTGAAGCCCAGCCCCTCGGCCGCCGCCCAGTCGATCACGGCACGCGCGATGGCGGAGGACTGCGCCATCAGCGCGAGCCGGCCCTTGGGCACGTGCAGATGCGCCAGCGTGGCGTTGAGGCCGATGCCGGGCAGCGCCAGGCCGAAGCTGCGCTCGCCCAGCGCCTTCACGCCGGCGGCCGCGGCCATGACGGCGAGGTTGGGCGCGGCGGTGGGCACGACCACGGCGCGGCAGCCCATGGCGGCGATGTCGTGAAAGGCCTGGGCCTGCGCGTCCGGCGCGACGCAGAGGATGGCGAGGTCGGGGGCGCCCTCGGGGGGTTCGAAGCCGTCGATGCCGTCCGCCATGAGCGTCCCGTGGAAGCGGCCGTCCAGCAGGTTGCGGGCGAGGATGCGCGACTCCGGCAGCGCCGGATCGGCGCGCAGCAGCACCGAGCGCGGGCGGAAGAGCGCGGTATCCCGGAAGCCGGGACCCGGAAGGCCTGTCAGAATCAGCGACATGAGATCGTTATAACGCCTGGAAACATGTCGCGCCGAAGGCAGGCCTCTTGCGTCTGCGCCCGCGACGCGCTGCCTTGTCCGCTCACCAAGGCAAGGATGCGAGATGACCGATCGGCGGATGGATCCGGAAATGGCTGACTTCAGCGCCATGGTGGCCGGGCGCGCGGCCGGGAATCCGCCCATCGTCTTCCCGAATCCGCCGCGCAGCGCGCCCTTCGACGAGCAGCGCCGCCTCAACGACGAGCCGCAGCTGCCCCAGGCCGAGGGCGGCGCCGTCATGGCCGAGAGCCGCGACCTGCTGCTGCCCATCCGCGGGCGCCGCATGCAGCTGCGCTTCCATCGGCCGAGCGACGACCCGAACCTGCCGGTGCTCGTCTACTTCCATGGCGGCGGCTGGGTGTGGGGCAGCATCGACACGCATGACAAGCTGATGCGCGCCTATGCCGCGGCCTCGGGCTGCGCCGTGCTCGGTCCGGATTATTCCCTGAGCCCGGAGGCGGTCTTCCCGACGGCGCTGGAGGAATGCGCGGCGGTGATGCGCCATGTGGCGACACGGGGCGCGGAATTGGGGCTCGATCCCTCGCGCATCATCCTCGGCGGCGACAGCGCGGGGGCGAACCTCGCGGCCGGCGTGGCGCTGCTCAATGCGGAGCAGCCCAATCCGGTCACGCTCAAGGGGCTGCTGCTGAACTACGGCGTCTACGACCACGTGCTCGACACGCCGAGCTACCGGGAGTTCGGCGAGGGCTACGGGCTGACGCTCGCCAAGATGCGCTTCTACTGGGACGCCTATTGCCCCGATGCGGTGGCGCGCATGTCGCCCTTCGCCTCGCCCATGCGCGGCGAGCTCTCGACCCTGCCGCCCGCGCTCATGCACATCGCCGAGCTGGACGTGCTGGCCTCGGAGAACCTGGCCTTCGCGGAGAAGCTGCGTTTGGCGGGGGTGAGCCTGGAGCTGCAGACCTTCCCCGGCACGGTGCACGGCTTCGCCCGCGCGCTCGGCTTTGTCGGTGCCGCGGACCGGGCGGCGGAGGCGGCGGGGGCCTGGCTGAAGGCGCGCTTCGCCAGCTGATTGCGTCAGGGGCGCGGGCGGCCAATCATCCGCGGCGGGAACCAACCCGTAAGGAAACGCCCCTCCATGGCTTTCAACATGCGCACCCCATTCCTCGTCGCCGGCTTCGCGGCCACCTTCGCCGCGGGCCTGCTCGCCAACCGACTGATCCCGCAGGCCGACGCGCAGTCCGGCCCGGCGCCACTGACGCCGCAGATCGTCAACCTGTTCAGCATGACGGATGAGGAGATCGGCAACCTCATCCCCAACACCGACCTGCGCAGCCGCACGCTGGCGGCGACGCCGGAGGGCACCGTGGGCGTGCAGAGCGGCAACGTGATGCGGCACCACCACGTCCACGCGGACGAGATTCAGCTGATCCTGCAGGGCGAGGGCTCGTTCTGGCTGGGCGACCGCGAGGTGCAGGTGAAGCCGGGCGACCTGGTCATCAT
>JAQGHZ010000700.1 GCA_028291485.1 Rubritepida sp.
CTCCTGCGTCTCGCCCACCACCTCGATGACGAAGCCGAGCTCGTGCGGATGGGCATCGCGCATCGGCTCGCGCTCGGCCATGACGCCGTCGCGGCCATAGACGCGGAAGGCGAGCTTGTATTTCTCGGGCGTCACACCGAAAGCCGCCGCTTTCTCCGCCACGATGCCACGCACCTCCTCGATGAATGTGTCGATGCGTCCGATCAGCAGCGGGTCGCGCGTACCGCAGACACAGATGCTGCGATGGCCGGCCAGTTCCACGCCCTCGAGCTTCACCGTGTACTGATTGGCCTTCGTCCACGTCATCCCGGAGATCCGCACCGCGCGGTCGCTGAGCGCATCGAAGCGGCAGTCGGAGGTGTCGAGCATGCCGCCCGGCTCGATGTGATGGATGGGGCTGGAGTTCTCATGGAGGCTGTGGTTCGCGATCGAGAGCGGCGTGCATTTGCGGATCGGGTTCAGCGGCTCGCAATCCACATGGTCCTCGCGCACCGTCACGAAGAGGCAGTCATGCCCTTTGGGAATGGAGGGCGTGGCGCCGCATTCGAGCATCTTGCCGGCATACCAGGCCGGCGCCGGCGGCAGGCCCGCGCGCAGGCAGGCGGCGGCCCAGGGGGCGGGATCGCTCGACCGTCCGGCCAGGATGACCTGGGCGCCTGATTCCATCGCCTTCAGGAAGGGCTCGGGGCCCATCATGCCGACGATGCGCGTGGCGCGCTCGACGACCTCCGGCTCCAGCTTCGGCAGGCCGGCGAGCGGATGCACGCGGCCGGCGGCCAGGCGGGTCAGCAGGTCGCCGCGCTCCGGCTCGGCGTGGATGAGCGCCATGCGGAAGTGGAGGTCCTCCTCGCGGGCGATCTCCCGCACGAGGCCGGCGACGGTCTGCAGGTGCGGCTCGCCGCCGCTGCCGCCGGAGGTGCCGATCACCATGGGGATGCCGGCCTTGATGGCGGCTCGCAGCATGAGCCGCAGGTCGCGGCGGATCGCCATGATCGAGCAGAAGGGTTTTCCGGCACCGAGATAATGGGGGCCGGGATCCACGCTGCCGCCGTCGACGCCGATCATATCAGGCTTCCGCGCCATGCCGGCCTCGAGCGAGGCCTCCGGGAATCCGTAGCCCAGGATGGCACTGGTGGAGAGGAGACGAACTTCCTTCATTGCGAATCCCAACGCGCGCGCCAGGACTTGCTGGGCGTGCCTCGACGAGCACGCCACGCCTCCCCGACTTTGTTGAACCGTTGCTGCGGAGGCTACGGCACTCGATCCGAGCCATCAAGCACTTTTCTGGATTCTCATGTATGCATGAGAACGCCGACGCATTGACTCCGCCAGGAGGCCGTGGAAACCTCCACCTCGCCTAAGGTGAAGAAACGCAGGTCCCCACGCCAAAAGCGGGATCGCGGGAAGGGAGTGCGAATGAGCCGATCGGCTGCCGGCAAGGCGTATCTGATCTGTGGTGGGGCGAGCCTCATCGGCTCCCATCTCGCCGACCAACTGCTGGCCGCCGGCGCCGGCGAAGTGCGGCTGCTCGACAATTACTCGCTCGGCACGCCCGAGATCATCGCCCACCTCGATGGCGACACCAGGGTGAAGCGCATCCGCGGCGACATCCTGCGGCTCAACGAGCTCATCGAGGCCGCCCAGGGCGTGGACGGCATCTTCGCATTGGCCGGCTTCCTGACGCTGCCCATGTCGCAGAATCCGCCGCTCGGCGTGGCCGTGAACACCGAGGGCATGGTGAACATCCTCGAGGCGGCGCGGCTGGCCAAGGTGCGCCACGTGGTCTTCTCCTCCTCCGTGGCCGCCTACGGCAACACCGCCGCCGACACGCTGGCCGAGGACAGCCCCACCACCATGGCGAGCGTCTCGCCGGTGGCCGCCGTCTACGGCACGACCAAGCTGCTGGGCGAGCAGCTCGGCCGGCTCTACGCACAGAAGTACGGCGTGGGCTTCAGCGGCATGCGCTTCTCCTCCGTCTACGGCGAGCGGCAGCACGCCCGCGCCGTGAACGCCAACTTCATCGCCGACGTGCACGACCAGATCCGCCGCGGCGAGCGGCCGGTGATCGTCGGCGATGGGCGCGAGGTGCACGACTACATCTACGTCACCGACGTCGCGGCCGGCTGCATCGCCGCGATGCTGAACGGCGAGGGCGGGCAGGTGTTCAACCTCTGCACCGGCGTCGACACCACCCATGCCGATCTCGTCCGCACCATCCTGGAGGTCTGCGGCTCGGAGATGCAGCCGGAATACCGCGAGGACACGCGCGCCGTGCGCTCGGCCGGCGGCAACCATCTCGGCTTTTCGCCGACCAAGGCGGAGCGGGAGATCGGCTGGAAGCCGGCGGTGTCATTGCGCGACGGCGTCGCCCGCATGGTCGCCTGGCGCGAGAAACAACGCGGATAGCGCCGCAGAGCGCACCGCAGGGAAAGGGAGAGAAACAGATGCCGATGGGACATGAACTCCGGCGCCGCACCGCCCTCGCCGGGCTGGCGGCGCCCTTCCTCCTCCCGGGCGTCGCGCGAGCGGCCTGGCCCGACCGGCCGATCCGGCTCGTCGTCCCCTTCCCGCCCGGCAGCGCCACGGACACGCTGTCGCGCCCCTTCGCCGAGGCCCTGTCGCGCGAGCTGGAGCAGCCGGTCGTCATCGACAACCGCGCCGGCGGCAACGGCGTGGTCGGTACGGAGAACGCCGCGCGTTCGCCCGCGGACGGCAACACGCTGCTGATCTACAGCACCTCCGGAGCGAGCGTGAATCCGCACACCTTGCGGCGCATCCCCTACGACCCGATCCGCGACTTCGCGCCGATCGGCTTCATCGCCGAAATGCCCTACATCCTCGTGGTCGCCGCCGACCATCCGGCGCGCGACATGGCCGGCTTAGTCGACTACCTCCGGCGGCGCAACGGCGAGGCCACCTTCTCCTACGGCAATTCCGCCTCGCTCATCGCCGTCAGCCTGCTCGGGCAGGCGACCGGCACGCGGGTCCAGCCCATCCCCTATCGTGGCGGGCCCGAGGCGCTGACGGACGTGATGGCCGGCC
>JAQGHZ010000712.1 GCA_028291485.1 Rubritepida sp.
GCCTGGGCCTCCAGCATCATGTTCCGCGCCACCTCGCGCTGGCCCGGATCGCCGGTCAGCTCGTCCAGCGTGGCGGAGGTCAGGGCGCTGATCGGGTTGAAGGCCAGGTTGCCCCAGAGCTTTACCCAGATCTCGTCGCGGATCCGCGGGCGGATGGGCGCCTTGAAGCCGGCGGCGATGAGCGCCGCGCTCACCGCCTCGATGCGCGGGGTGCGGACGCCGTCGGGCTCGCCCAGGGTGAAGCGGTCGCCATAGGTGTGCTCGATCACACCGGGCTCCACGACCTCGGCGGCGGGATAGACGATGCAGCCGATGGCGCGCTCGGGCGGCAGCAGGCGCGAGACCTCGCCGCCGGGGTCCACGCTCTCCACCCGCCGGCCGTCATGGGCGCTGCCAATGCCGAAAAAGTACCACCAGGGGATACCGTTCACGGCGGAGACGATGGCCGTCTCCGGCCCCAGCAGCGGCTGCATCTGCACGGCCGCGGAGGGCAAGGAATGCGCCTTCAGCGTGACGATCACCGCGTCCTGCGGCCCGGCCTCCGCGGCGGTCGCGACGCAGCGCGGATGCACCACCGTCTCGGCGCCGCCGCTGAGGAGCTTCAGCCCGCGCTCCTGCATCGCGGCCAGATGCGGCCCGCGGGCGATGATGGTGACCTCGGCCGATTGCGCCGCCTCGATGCGGGCCGCCATGAGCCCGCCGATGGCGCCGGCTCCGAAGACGCAGATGCGCATGTATCCTCCCTAGCTCCTCGGCGCGCCGAAGTAGAGCGTATGGCCCTGGTCGTCCCGGGCCACGAATTCGCGCGTGCCCCAGTCGGTCTCGTGCAGGTCGCGGACGAGGGCCACGCCGCGTCCGCGCAGCGCCTCGGCGCAGGCCGCCACGTCCTCGACCTTGAAATACAGATGAAAGTGGTCCCCGGCGGTGACCTCGGCGATGCCCGGGTCCGGACGGTCCGCCAGCTTCAGGTGGTACTCCTGCTGGCCGGCCCGGATGCCCGCGTAGAAATCGCCGTGGCGAAAGGCCAGCGCGAAGCCGAGGCGCTCGACATGGAAGGCGATGCTGCCCTCCAGATCCGTCGTGCGGAGCTGCGGGATGACCGCGCGCACCTCCATCTCAGAGGGCGAGCCCAAGCTTCTCGGCGAGCCCGATCCGCATCAGCTTGCCCGTCGCGCCCTTCGGGATTTCCGCCAGGAACACCACCTTCCGCGGCACCTTGAAGTCCGCGAGGTGCAGCGCCGCGAAGTCGCGCAGCTCGCGCTCGGTGAGCTCGGTGCCTTCGCGCAGCACCACGGCCGCGCCGACCTCCTCGCCCAGCTTGCCGTGCGGGATGGCGAAGCAGAGCGCCTGGGCGACGCAGGCATGGGCGGAGAGCACGCCGTCCACCTCCAGCGGGCTCACTTTCTCGCCGCCGCGGTTGATGATCTCCTTGAGGCGGCCGGTGAGCTGGAGGTAGCCCTCGGCGTCGAGCATCCCCTGGTCGCCGGTGCGGAACCAGCCGTCGGTGAAGGCCTTGGCATTGGCCTCGGGATTGGCCTCGTAGCCGGCGGTGACGTTGGGGCCGCGGATCACCACCTCGCCGATTTCGCCGCGTGGCAGGAGCGTGCCGTCCTCGTCCATGATGCCGACCTCCGGCCCCGCGGCCAGGCCGACCGCGCCGGGCTTGCGCGCGCCGCGCAGCGGGTTGGACGCCATCTGGTGGGCGGCTTCGGTCATGCCGTAGCTCTCGACCAGCGGGCAGCCGAAGACGGCCTCCATCTGCTGCATCACCGGCCCCGGCAGCGAGGCCGAGGAGGAGCGGATGAAACGCAGCGGCACGCGCGCGATGGTCTCCGCATTGCGCTCGGCCCGGCCGAGGATGGCCTGGTGCATGGTGGGCACGGCCGTGTACCAGCTCGGCCGCTCCTCCTCGAGAAGGCGGTAGAAGCGCAGGGCGTCGAAGCCGGGGGTGCAGCAGACGGCACCGCCCGCCGTGACGGTCGACAGCACGGCCGCGATCAGCCCGTGGATGTGGAAGAGCGGCATGATGTTGAGGCAGGCATCGGCGGCCGAGAGCTCCAGCGTCTCGCCGATATGCCCGGCCGAGGCGGCGATGTTGCGCTGGCTCAGCGGCACGATCTTGGGCCGGGCCGTGGTGCCGGAGGTGTGCAGCACCAGCGCCTCGTCGTCCTCCTGGGCCATGCCGGGGCGGGCGCCGGTGCCCGTGCCGCCTCCCTCCAGGGCGAAGCTGCCCGCGGCCTCGCCGGGAACCAGCTCCAGGATGGGGATGCCCAGGGCCTCTGCCGCCGCGCGGGCCGGCGTCTCGACACCGCGCTGGAGCACGATCGCCTTCGCGCGAAGGTCTTCGAGGTAGAAGGAAAAATCCTCGCCGCGATAGGCGGGGTTGAGCGGCGCGGTCGAGGCGCCGGCGGCGATGCACAGGAAGGCGGCCGCCATCTCGGGCCCGTTGGGCAGCACGATCGCCACCCGGTCGCCGCGCCCGATCCCCCGGCCGTTCAGCGCCGCGACCGTGTCCCGTGCGAGCGTGCGCAGGGCGCCATGGGTGCGGGGTGGGCGCCCAGGGGGGTGGATTGCGGGGGCGCGGATCGCGGGCGCGTCGTCGTCGCCGCGTTGCAGCATGGTTTGCATGGTGCGTGTCGCACTCATCTGTGGCGTCTCCCGATCGTCCGGCGACGATGGTGCGCCGATCGGCGGGCGACGGGAAGCCGTCGTTTCGGGGCCGCGAATCGCGCTGGACCATGATGCGCTCGCCTTCGCTCACGCATCATGGTCTAGCCCTTTATTCCAACGCGTGATTCAGACCTTCGGCACCTACGCGCCTTCGGTCATCACGCTTTATCCTGGCGCCGGATGCGGAAGGAGCTGCCGATGGATCAGATGCTGCGATGGAGTATCCGCATGGCTCAGTGGTTCCGCCGCCCGCCCTCACGGCAGCGGCTGATCCTCATGGGCGTGGTGGTCGCCGCCTGCTTCGTCGTCTTCGCCGTGGAGCGGCTCTACGGCTGGCCGTCCTGGATGACGGTCAACCACCGCATGCCGCACGTCCCGCGGCACCTGTGAGGGTTCAGCGCAGCCCCAGCACGTCGCTCATGGAATAGAGGCCGGGCGCGCGGCCCTGCAGCCACAGCGCCGCGCGCACCGCGCCCGTCGCATAGGCGCGCCGGTCGAAGCTGCGATGGGTGAGCGCGATGTGCTCGGAGCCCGCGGCGAAGAGCAGCGTGTGCTCGCCCACCACCTGGCCGCCGCGCAGCGCGGCGAAGCCGATCGTGCCGGTCTTCCGCGCGCCGGTATGGCCGTCGCGCCCGCTCTCGCGGCCGGCCTCCTCCAGCGTGGTGCCGCGGCCCCTGGCGACCGCGCGGCCCATGGCGACGGCGGTGCCGGAGGGCGC
>JAQGHZ010000718.1 GCA_028291485.1 Rubritepida sp.
AACGCGTGGCGTTGCCCGATTTCATCGTGATGCAGTGGTGGACATCACGGAACGACGGTGAGTTCCATCACCGCGCCTCGCCGCTGCCCGAGGGCGACGACGCCGGTCTCAGCGGCGAGCCGGTCAAGCTGTGCCATCAACTGCGGTGGCAGCGGCACGCCGTAGACCGCGCGGTCGCGCCGCCGCGTGGCGCGCATCTCGCCGGGCAGGCGGATGCGCTCGACGCCCGGCAGGCGCGCCGAGGCGCGCATATCCGCCAGGTGCCGCGCCACCTCGGCCTGGAACGCCGCCGGATCCAGAAAGCGCGCGACGTCGAGGGCGATGAGCACATGCCCGGTCTCAGCGACCGTCCGATCATCGGCGTTGAAGTCCACCACATCCTTGCCAAAGGCCGCGCGGTTGAGCGGCCCCGCCAACAGCCCGAGCATCAGCGCCAGCCCGCTGCCCTTATAGCCGCCGATCGGCAGCAGGATGCCCTCGGCGCTGCGCTTCGGGTCGGTCAGCGGCTCGCCGGTCGTCGCGTCGATCATCCAGCCTTCCGGCATCGGCGTACC
Source organism: Rubritepida sp. (assembly GCA_028291485.1). Classification (GTDB taxonomy): domain Bacteria; phylum Pseudomonadota; class Alphaproteobacteria; order Acetobacterales; family Acetobacteraceae; genus Roseococcus. The sequence continues at coordinate 555 of JAQGHZ010000718.1, forward strand.
GAGCAGCGCATGCCCCTTCACCGTGCCGTAGGAGACAACGGTCGTCGCCATGTCGAAGACCACGGGGTCGGCATCGCCCATGGGGATGGCGATGGCGAAGGGATTTGTGCCGAGCAGCGAATCCGCCCCACCCCAGACCGCCATGTGGTTGGCGGAGGCGACGACCGTGTAGATGCCGATCATCCCGGCTGCGAGCGGCAGGCAGGCATGCACGGCGCCCGCGCCGGCATGGTTCGACCGCCGTGCGCCCACCCAGGCGATACCGTTCTCGCGCGCGAGATCGATGGCCGTCTCGGCGGCCTTCGACATCACGAGATGGCCGAAGCCGTTGTCGCCCTCGACCATCGCGACGGCCGGTGCGAGGCGGCGGACCGCGATGTCCGGCCGTGGGTTGGAGCCGCCGGCGCGCAGGCGGCGGACATATTGCGGCAGGCGGAAGATGCCGTGGGAATCGGCGCCGGTGAGGTCGGCCTCGACCATCAGCTCCCCGACGCGGCGCGCATCCGCTGGCCGGAAGCCTTCGGCCGCGAGTACCTCCGCGACGAAGGCGATCATGGCCTCGGCGCGGAAGCGCGGCAGCTTCGCGGCCAGTTCCTCGTCGAGCGCCATTCCTCAGTGTCCGGCCGGCGCGCGCAGCAGCCGGCGCGCATTTCCCTCGAGGATCGCCTGCCGCGCGGCGACGTCGCCGATCGCCTCCTCCACCTCCGTCACGCCGCGCGTGGTGCCCATGTCGAAAGGGTAGTCGCTGCCGAAGACGATTCGTTCCGCGCCGACCTCATCGAGCAGGAACTGCAGCGCGCCGGGGGCATGCGTGATGCTGTCGTGCAGCAGGCGACCGAGGCTTTCCACCGGGTCGCCCTTGAGCCGCGCGTGGGGTTCCTTGCGCACCTCCCAGCCATGGCGGAAGCGGCCGGCCTGGTACGGCACGAAGCCGCCGGCATGGGAGAGGCAGAACTGGATGTTCGGGTAACGCTCGATTACGCCGCCGAACACCAGGGAGGCGGCGGCGATCGTGGTCTCCAGCGGGTTGCCGATGAGGTTGGTCAGGTAGTAGCCACGCATCCGCTCGGCCGCGACGACCTTGTGCGGATGCACCAGGACGAAGAGGGCGTGGCGGTCCAACACCTCCCACACCGCATCGAGCGCTGGATCGTCGAGATTTCTGCCGGCGATGTTGGAGCCGAGATGCAGCCCGCGCAGGCCGTGGGTGGTGACGGCGCGCTCGAGAGTCGCCGCGGCACGCGCCGGATCCTGCATCGCCACGGTGGCGAGGCCGAGGAAGCGGTCCGGATATTGCCGGCAGAGCGCTGATATGGCGGCGTTCTGGACTTCCGACACCATGTCGGCGGCGCCGGCATCGGCCTCATAGAGGAAGGTGTGCGGGATGTTGCAGACGACGTGCATGTCGACGCGTTGCGCGGCCATGTCGGCGAAGCGGCGCTCCAGATCCCAGGCCGAGCGTGGGAAGGGGTTCTGCTTGACGTCGAGGATCTCGAGCACGGCGTCGCCGTCGTCGAGGCGCGTCAGCCGCGGCGCGAGGGCGGGAACCTCGCGCGCGATGTCGGCGATCATCGCCTCGGTCAGGATATGGGTATGGGCGTCGATGACTGTCATTGTTCCTCCCTCCGGCGCTGCCACGTCTTATGACGTCATAAGACGTTTTGTAGCGTCGCCGTCAAGCATCGCCCACGCGCCTCCTTCCGTCGCAGGCTGCGGGTGAAGGAGAAGGCATCCGCCCGGTAATAGGTCCGCGCGCATTCCAGGGCGCGCCCCGAAGCGTCGAAGGCGATGCGCTCGGTCAGGACCAGGGGCTCATGCTCCGGCACCTGGAGCAGCCCCGCACGGAAGGCGTCGGCGCGGATCATCTCCAGCCGCTCCTCCGCCTCCTCGGCGACCAGGCCGAAGACCTGCTCCAGGACCAGATGCAGCGGCGGGACGAGGTCCGTGTCCAGCAAGTCCGGCGCCAGCGCGACGGGGACGAAGCAAGTGCGGATCGCCGCCACTCCACCGTCGCGCTCGAGCAGCCGCCGGACCTTGTGCACTGGCGCACCCGCTGCGATGCCGAGGCGCGAGGCCAGCCAGTTCGGGCAGGGCACGGCTTCCGCCGCATGGACCGTGATGGTGCCGGGCGGCACCCCGTCGAAGGCCGAGGTCAGGAAATGGCCGTGATCCGTGAGGGGCACGTCCCGACGCGCCAGGCGGACGAAGGTGCCGCGCCCCTGCTGCCGGTGCAGCAGCCCCTCATCCACGAGGGACGTCACCGCCTGCCGGACGGTGATGCGCGACAGGCCGTAATGTTCACCCAGTTCGGCTTCGGTGGGGATCCGGTCACCTGGGCCGAGATCGAAGGTGATCATGTCCCGCAGCGCATGCTTCAGCTGCAGCCAGAGCGGAATGGCGGAGCCGCCGCGCAACGGACGCAGGATAGGCGGCCCATCTGGAGAGGGTTGAGCTGCCGAGGTGGTGCGGCTGCGGTGACGCTTGCTGCGCAAGGCAGGGTCCGGCAATCGATTGACGCGCAAATTCATCATATAATATCCTAAACCAATAGGATCGGGAGGCAAGGTCGGAAGATGCCCATGGCATCGTAACAGCGCCCTTCTGCCGCGCCGATGATCCGCAGCGCGATGCCTCGTCGCAGCCAATCGATCAGCGTCTCGCACCAACAGGCTCGCCGATATCACGCACGCGCGCTGATGCTATGCGCGTCCAAGGGAGAGAACGAACCATGACGGCACTCAATCGCCGCATCCTGCTCGCCGCCGTCGCGGCGACCGCCACCGGCGCAAGGCCCGCTTTGGCACAGCCATGGCCGAGCCGGCCGGTGCGCATCATTGTCCCGCTGGTTCCTGGCGGCACGACCGATGTGATTGCCCGGATCATCGCCGAACCTCTGGGCAGGCTGCTTGGCCAGCCGGTGGTGGTCGAGAACCGCCCCGGCGCCAATGGCTGGATCGCCAACGAGTACGTGATGCGGGAGCGGCCAGACGGCCACACGCTGATCGTCAACAACGTCTCGACCGCCGGCGTGAACTCGGCCATGGCGGGCGATCGTCCGCTGGTGCCGTCGCGCAACCTGGCGCCGATCACCAATCTGATCGAGGCGCCGCAGGTTTTCGTAGCACCTGCGGATTTCCCGGCGGCGACTCTCGGCGAGTTCGTCGCGCGCGCGAGGGCCGCGAACCCCTCGCTTGTCTTCGCCTCGGCCGGCATCGGGTCGTATCAGCACATCGATATGGAGGCACTGGCCAAGCGCGCTGGCATCACCATGGTCCACCTGCCGCTACGCGGCGCGGGGGAGGTCGTGCCAACCATGCTGCGAGGCGATGCGCAGATCACGGAACTCGCGCTCAACTCCACCCTGCCGCAGATCCAGGCTGGCCGGCTGCGGCCGCTCGCCACCGTCGCCGCGACAAGGTTGCCGCAGCTGCCCAATACACCCACCGCCGCGGAGGCTGGTTTCCCCGAGCAGGTGACGGCGCTTTGGAACGGCTTGTTCGCGCCCGCCGGCACCCCGGCGGAGATCATCTCGACGCTGCATGCGCATGTGACAGGGATTTTGCGAGATCCGGACCTCCGCGCCTCGCTGGAGCGCCAGGTCCTGAAGGTGACGCCGAGCGAGAGCCCCGCGGACTTTGCGGAGTATGTTGCCCGCGACGTGGCGCGCTGGACGGCGCTGACCCGCGAGTTGGGTATCACCGTGACCTGAGGAGGGAGGCGATACGCGGCGGAATCCCGGCTCTTGCCGCCGAAGTGGCCCTCGCGACACATGCCGTGGGGCAGGTCGCGCCCTTTGAGGTCACCGAGGATGGGGAGCGAACGGTCCGTCGAGGAGGGCTTGCGGTCGCCGTCAAGCTGGGCTGGCCTGCCCCCATGAGGTGGTTCGGGGTGAAACTCATGCATCGTCGGCTTGTCTGCCACGTTGGGCGTGGCTGACGGTTCAGGTTGGGATTGCGCCGCCGGCCATAGCAGAACGTTGGGCGCTGGCGGTTTGTAGCCAAGCGACGAAGCAGGGCATCCACCAGACGATGGGTCGGCGAGTGGAAGCGGCAGGCCGTGGAAAGGGCTGGCTGGGGTACACGCCCGACGAGGCATACCGGGTGAGCGAGATGATGAGATTGGCGGCCCTGACGAAAACCCAGGACCGAGCTTAAGCGGGCGTCAGACTGTCCGACGGAGCGGGGACCACCTCAGTTCCGGCGTTCCGGCGTTCCGGTGTTCCGGTGTTCCCGTGTTCCCGTGTTCCCGTGTTCCCGTGCTCCGGACCACAGTCGGCTCTCTCGGGCAACGCGTTTCCGGACACCGGCCGGACACGAAAAAGCCGCCTGCGGAGGGCTTCTCCGAGGCGGCTTGCAAGGCATTGGGTTCGTTAGACTTATGGGATGCGGGGACAGGGTTCGGCTTATGGCGAACGTTGCTCTCTCGCAGACCGGCCACGTAGTTTGGG
>JAQGHZ010000724.1 GCA_028291485.1 Rubritepida sp.
TTGAAAAGATTGGCGGACCCGAAAGGATTCGAACCTTCGACCTCTGCCTTCGGAGGGCAGCGCTCTATCCAGCTGAGCTACGGGTCCGGACCGCCGCATCACTAGCGCATGCTCCCGCGTCAGGGAAGAGCCGCTTCACGGCGGCGCGCTCCAGGGCCTAGGCTCGCCGACGCTGCGCGAGCAGGGCCTGGATATCGTCCCTTCCATCTGGTCGGCCTCTTCGCCCCCGCCGGCACGTCGCCGGAATTTCTGGCCCGTGCGGAGTCCGCCTGCCGTCGCGCCCTGGCCGCGCCGGCGGTGATCGCGGGCTTCGACCGTCTGGCGACGCCCGTCGTCTTCCGCAGCCAGGCCGAATTCGCCACCTTCCGGGCCGCCGAGCTCGAGAAGTTCCGCGGCGTGGTGCAAGCGGCCGGTCTGCGCCCCGGCGACTGACCAGCTTGCCGGAGACCGGGACGGAGTCCAGGCTCCCCCGGGGGCAGCCTGCCCCTGCGCCGCCCGAAGGAAGAAGCATGACGAACGACGCCCTGCGGCCCGTGGACGGGCTGGTCACCCCCCGCTTCGCCGCGCCCGCCAGCTTCATGCGCCTGCCGATCCGCGAATCGGCCGAGGGGATCGACATCGCGATCCTCGGCATCCCCTTCGACGGCGCGGTCACCAACCGCCCCGGCACGCGCCACGGCCCCCGCGCGCTGCGCGACGCTTCGACCCTCATGCGGCGCGTGCATCCGGTGAGCCTGGTCGAGCCCTACCAGCTCTGCCGCGTCGCCGACCTGGGCGATGCCGAGACCAACCCGGTCGACGTGATGAAGACGCTGGAGCTGGTCGAGGCCCGCGTCGCCGCCATCCGCGCCACAGGCGCCTGGGTGCTCGGCGCGGGTGGCGATCACCTCATGTCCCTGCCCCTGCTGCGCGGCCTGAAGCGCGCCGCGCCGGAGTTGCCCCCGCTCGGCATGGTGCATTTCGACGCGCATTCCGACACGGCCGACACCTATTTCGGCGGCAGCCGCTACACCCACGGCACGCCCTTCCGCCGCGCCGTCGAGGAAGGAATCCTCGACCCGAAGCGGGTCGTGCAGATCGGCATCCGCGGCACGCTCTACGAGACCGACGACATGGCCTGGGCCACGAGTGTCGGCATCCGCATCCTCCGCATCGAGGAATGCGAGGAGCTGGGACCGGAGGGCGTGATCGCCGAGGCCCGCCGCGTGATCGGCGACGGCCCCGTCTATCTCACCTTCGACATCGACAGCATCGACCCCGCCTTCGCGCCCGGCACCGGCACGCCCGAGGTCGGCGGGTTCACGCCGCGCGAGGCCATGCGCCTGCTGCGCGGGCTCCGGGGCCTGAATTTCCTCGGCGCGGACCTCGTGGAGGTCTCGCCGCCCTTCGACCCCGGCGGCAACACGGCCATGGTCGGCGCCACCATGATGTTCGAGATCCTGTGCCTGCTGGCGGAGGCCCGTGCCGGCCGCGGCTGACGCCAGGCCTCGCAGCGGGTCGAATATTGGCGATGCCTCCCTCAAATCCCGCCGGAAAAAGCATGCAGTTCGCATTTCTCGATCGGCCCTCGGGCATGGCCGCACCGGACGATCCGCGAAAATTCTTGCCATTCCGGCTTCTGGCCGATATATAGACGCATCAGCCTTTTTGGCTCGGGCCCGTATGTCTGACGCAAGAGCTTGCGTCCTCCGCCGGCCCTCTTCACGAAAAGATTGATCCGTGGCCCAATTCCGGGCAGCGGACGAACCATATCGAATCAAGGATATCGGCAGGGCGCCGTCAGAGCGCCCGCCGGAACGCAAACATGAATCATTTCCAGACCAGCCATTTTCCGACCGGCATGGGCACCTTCGCCAAGCAGCTGCCCCAGCCGAAGCCGTCCTCCGAGACGGCGACCCCCATCGGCCTGTCCCAGGCCGAGCTTCGCGACATCGTCCTCGCCGTTCTCGGCTGAGGGCAGCCACCTTCGACCCCAGACACAGGAAACCAGCCCATCTCTATGCAAAGCCCACGGAACGATCGCCATCAGGATCGCGCCAAGACATCGGAAGCCGCACGAAAGTCCGCCCAGACCAGGTTTGCGGCGCTCGCGCCCAAGCTGGACGACCCGGCCGTCATCGAACGGATGCAAGCCCGCGTAGCCCTGGCCGAGGCCCGGCAGGAGCGCATCGCAACCCGCGAGGCGGAACTCCGCGCCATCGCGGAAGCCCAGGCGATCGAGGCCGCAGCCCAAGCCGCAGCCGCCGCGGCCGAGGCAGCAGCCATCCGCGCCCAGGCTGAGGAGGCCGAGCGTGCGCTCGCCGCCAACGCACTTGCGGCAAAGACCCGCGCGATCGAGTTGGTGAAAGAGCAGAAGCTGGCGCGCGATGCGCGCTATGCGGCCCGGCAGTCCCGGCGCAAATAGATCGAACCTTTCGAGGAGGCCGCCCTGGCGTCAGCCGGGTGTGACCTCCTCGAAGATCTCGCTCTGCCGCACCATGCGCTCGTGGCCGTCGCCCACGTGCTTGACGTGGTACTCCCAATCGATCCCGTCATTGGCGAGGATGCGCAAAACCTTGTAGGGGCCGCGCTTCACGTTGAAGAACCCGCTGGGGATCAGGGCGACGTTCTGGCCGACGGCGAATTTGTGCTGAGCCATGGCTTTTTCCGTTCCATCTGGTGGCCGGATCGCGCCGGGGCCTTGAACATATGGTGGCGCGTACCACGGATTGCGACGGAGCCATCAAAGGATTCGCGGCAGATCACCCTGGCACCTCGCCCTGCCGCCGGGCCGGCCGCACGCCGCCGTGTGACGGGCGGTTTATCCGCGCCTCAGGATCCGCTGCGTGATCCTATTGAAATCCCCCGCACAAGCCGCGAGATTGAAACCTTGCAAAGCCGCACCCGACGCCCGCAGTTCTTTTATACCACCACGCCTCTCCCCTGCCCCTATCTGGCCGGCAGGACGGAGCGGAAGATCGTGACCGAACTCACGGGTCCGGATTCCGAGACCTTGCACGACAAGCTCTCGCGCGCCGGCTTCCGCCGCAGCCACAACATCGCCTATTCGCCCGTCTGCCCCGGCTGCCGCGCCTGCATCCCGATCCGCGTCCGTGCCGCCGACTTCGTGCCCAACCGCACCCAGCGGAAGGTGCTGGCCCGCAATGCGGACCTCGATGTCCGCGCCACGCCCGCCCGCGCGACGGCCGAGCAGTTCGCGCTCTTCCAGCACTACCAGCAGACCCGCCATTCCGGCGGCGACATGGCCGCGATGGGCTTCTACGACTACCGCGCCATGGTGGAGGACACGCCCATCACCACCGGCATCGTGGAGTTCCGCGAGCCAGGTGGCCGGCTGCTGGGCGGATGCCTGACCGACTGGCTTTCCGACGGACTCTCCGCCGTCTACAGCTTCTTCGCCTCCGAGGACGACCGCCGCAGCCTCGGCGCCTTCGCCGTCATGTGGCTGCTCGCCGAGGCGAACCGCAGCGGCCTGCCCTATGTCTATCTGGGCTACTGGGTCCCGGAGAGCCGGAAGATGTCCTACAAGGCCGGCTACAAGCCGGCCGAGGTGCTGGTGCAGGGCAGCTGGCGCCCGCTCGGCGAGGAGATCCCGGCCACCGGCGAGGCCGTCATCGCCGGCTGAACCCGGCTAAGCGACACGTTTTCCGCTTTCCCATCGCACCCGCAACAACCTAGCATCCACCTGCGCACGCCCCGGCTACAGGGACGGCCAGGGGGATTTCACCATGTCCATCACATCACTCTCGCGCCGCGACCTCGGGCGACTCCTGGGCGCCGCCGCCGCGACGCTGCCGCTCCTGCCGGGCGGGCGGGCCCTGGCGCAGACGCGGGGCAATACCCTCGTCATCGGCCTCGATATCTCCGATACCATCACCTTCGATCCGGTGCGGCAGGCGCAGTACACGCCGCCGATGACGCTGGCCGCTTGCTACGACAGCCTGATGACGCTGGAGGCGAACGACCTCATCAACCCCAAGCCATCCCTCGCCACCGCCTGGGCACGGACGCCGGACGGCAATGGCTGGCGCTTTACCTTGCGGCGCGATGTGCGGTTCGCCAGCGACGCGACGTTGACGGCGGAGGATGTAAAGTTCTCCTTCGACCGTATCCTCGGCATGCAGGAACAGACGCAGCAATACATCAAGGCCGTCGATCGCGTGGAAGTGGTGGACGCCCATACGGTAGACTTCATCCTGAACTCCCCCAACGCGCCGGTGCTGCCGATCT
>JAQGHZ010000737.1 GCA_028291485.1 Rubritepida sp.
ACGTCCTGCGCGGAGAGGCCCTTGGACTGCAGGGCCTGCGGGTCGATGTCGATCTGGATCTGCCGCGTCCGCCCGCCGAAGGGGAAGGGCATGGCCGCGCCCGGCACGGTCACGAGCTGCGGGCGGATGAAGTTGACGCCGAGGTCGAAGAGCTGCTGCTCGTTCAGCCCCTGGCCGGCCAGCGCGATCTGCAGGATGGGCACGGTGGAGGCGTTGTAGTTCAGGATCAGCGGCGGCGTGGAGCCGGGCGGGAGCTGGCGCAGCAGGGTCTGCGAGATCGCAGTGATCTGCGCATTGGCGAGCCGCACGTCGGCGCCCGGCTGGAAGAAGACCTTCACGATGCCCATGCCGGGCAGGGAGTTCGCCTCGATATGCTCGATGTCGTTGACCGTCGTGGTCAGCGAGCGCTGGTAGGGCGTGAGGATGCGGCCGGACATGTCCTCGGCGGAGAGGCCGTTGAAGGTCCAGGCGATGGCGACGACGGGGACCGGGATCGCCGGAAAGATATCGGCGGGGGTGCGGATGGCGGCGAGGACGCCGCCGATGACGATCATCACCGCCATCACGACGAAGGTGTAGGGCCGCGTCAGCGCGATGCGGACGAGGCCGATCATGCGGAAATTTCGGAGAAGCGTGGGCGGAGCGATCCGGGAACGGCCGCTCTCGGATGGCACATGGCGTTGAGCGAACGGTCAGTCATATCGGCGGGCAGACCCCAATCCGGCATTCACCATCCCACGAACTCCGACGATCATCTGCTGCGGCTGCCTCAGGCAGCCGGTCGAAACCTTATCAAGATCGGCGGCTTCCGTAAAATGACGATCGCGTCTGCTGGCGTCCATTCCGAACTGCGCTGCGGGTCCGACTGCCGTAATGCGGGGCTGCCTGCCTAAATGACGGGCGCGATGCCGTCCTTGCTGACGGTGACCCGGTTCGTCGAGATCCGGCCGTCCTCGCCGCGCGTCGCGTTGATGAAGACGGTGGCGTTGGGCACCAGATCCGTGCGCGCGGCCGGGATCGGCATGAGCAGCGGCGTCTCGGCGGGCACGCGGACGAGGACACGGCGGCCGAGGATGCTCAGCGTCAGGTCGCGACCCGAGCCGCTGTCGACGGCGGCCTCCACGGGGCCGTTGTTCATGGAGGCGCCGGGCGCGGTGTCCCAGGCGTTCTGCAACTCGGTGATGCGCATGCCGGGCGGCAGGACGGTGATGGCGGTGGCGCGGAGCTCGCCGTCCGGGCCCGGCTCGGCGACGACGCCGACGGCCGTGCCGGGGGTGATGTCGGTCAGCGTCACGCGGCGTAGCGTCACGACCGTCGTGTTCTCCACGAGGTTGACGATCACGCGCTCGCCCGCCCGGGTGCTGACACTCAGCGCATTGCCCTCGAGCTGGAGGATGGTGCCGCGGATGCGGACGGGGCCGGCCTGGGCGAGGGCGGGAGCGGCGGACACTGCGGCGAGGCCGAGGCCGAGGCCCAGCGTACCGCGACGGGACAGGATGGACATGATGAGGTCTCCTTCGCGCGGATGGACTTCCGCGTCGTTCACTTGGGACGGCGGGAGGTTACCACCAGAGGGAGGGTCTCGTCAGTTGGGAATCGTCATCCGGCGGAAAGGTCTAATCCGCCGGCATCGCGACCGGCGTCTTCACCGGTTCGCCGGCGAAATGCGCCTTGAGGTTGGCGGCGACGAGGCTGGCGGTGGCCATCATCGCCTCGGGCGAGCGCCCGGCGATGTGCGGCGTGATGATGAGGTTGGGCGCGGCGGCCAGGGCCGGCGGCACCTCCGGCTCGCCGTCCACCACGTCGAGCGCGGCGCCGGCGATGCGGTTCTGCGACAGCGCGGCCACCAGCGCCTCCGTGTCCACCACGCTGCCGCGGCCGATGTTGATCAGGAAACCCTTGGGGCCGAGCGCGTCGAGGATCTGGGCATTCACCAGGTGCTGCGTGCCGGCGCCGCCGGGGGCCGCGATCACCAGGAAGTCCGACCATTCGGCCAGGGCCTTCAGCGAGGGGATGTAGGCGTAGGGGCTCTCCGGCCGGGGCGAGCGGTTGTGGTAGGCGATCTCCATGTCGAAGCCGCGCTCGCCGCGCTCGGCGATCTGCCGGCCGATATTGCCGAGGCCGAGGATGCCCAGCCGCTTGCCGAAGACTATGGGCCTCGGCGCGCGCGACTGCAGCCACTCGCCCCGGCGCACGGCCGCATCCGCCCGAGGGATGCCGCGGGCAATGGAGAGGATCAGCGCCCAGGTGTGGTCGGAGACGGTCACGTCGTTGGTGGCCGGACCGTTGGTGACCTTGATGCCTCGCGCCCTGGCGGCGCGCAGGTCCACGTTCTCGTGGCCGACGCCGACGCAGCAGATGATCTCCAGCTTCGGCAGGGCGGCGATGTCCTCGGCGGTCAGGCCGGTGGCGCCGTTGGTCAGCACGGCGCGCAGCACCGGGGCGAGCTTCGGGATCATCTCGGCGCGCTCGGCCGGGGTGGGGGCGAAATGGATCTCGAAGCCGGCCTCCGCGATGCGGGCGAGGCGGGCGGGGTCCAGGGGGTTCAGGACGAGGAGGGGGATTGGCATTGATGGGGTTCCAGCGCGGGCACGAAACGATTTTGCGGCAGTGTGGCAAGGGTGTCGAGCAGCCGGGGATGCGCGGCGGGGCGGCTTGGCGCATCATCCCCGCACTACCTGACGAGCAAGTGAGCAACGACGTATGCGGATCGCCCTTCTGGCGGACATCCATGCCAATCTCGAGGCCCTGGAGGCCTGCCTGGCCCATGCGGCCGCGCACCGGGCCGAGCGCCTGGTCTTCCTCGGTGACCTCGTGGGCTACGGCGCCAACCCCGTCGAAGTGACGGCCCGGGTGCAGGAGCTGATGGCCTGCGACGCCATCGCGCTGCGCGGCAACCATGACGAGGCGGCGCTGATCGGGCCGCGCAATTTCTCCAGGCTCGCGGCGACGGCCATCCAGTGGACCGCGACGCAACTCACGCCCGAGGCCCGAAGCTTCCTCGCCGGCCTGCCGCTGAGCCATGAGGAGGAGGACCGACTCTACGTCCATTCCGAGGGTTCGGACCCGGAGCGCTGGCACTACGTCACCGATGCCACGGCGGCGCGCATCAGCCTGGAGGCGACCGACGCGCGCCTCACCTTCTGCGGCCACACCCATCAGCCGGCGCTGTTCGGGCTGACGGCCACCGAGAAGCTGGTCGCGCACCGGCCGATGCCGGACCTCATGCTGCCGCTGCTGCAGCCGCGCCGCTGGCTCGCGGTGATGGGCGCGGTGGGCCAGCCGCGCGACGGCAATCCGGCAGCCTGCTACGGGCTGCTCGACACCGAGGCGAGCGAATGCGCCTGGATGCGCGTACCCTACGACATCGCGACGGCGGCGGCGAAAATCCGGGCGGCGGGGCTGCCGGAATTCCTGGCCGAAAGGCTCTTCACGGGGACATGAGCAGGGGCACATGAGCGCACCGGTGATCATCGCCGGCTTCACCCTGGGCCCCGTGGTGCATCGGGGCGGCATGGCGGTCCTGCGCGAGGTCACGCATCCGGACCATCCGGGGCCGCTGCTGATGAAGATGCCCAAGCTCGCCGAGGGCGAGGACCCGGCGGCCATCGTCAGCTTCGAGATGGAGCAGATGATCCTGCCCCGCCTCACCGGCCCGCACGTCCCGCGCTGCTACGGCACGGGGCACGAGCCGGTGCCCTGGATCGTGATGGAGCGGATCCATGGCGGCTCGCTGCTGCCCATGCTGAAGCGCCTGCCGCGCGCGCCGGAGGAGGTGGCGGCCATCGGCGCCGTGGCCGCCGACGCGCTGGACGGGCTGCACCGGCAGGGCGTGGTGCATCTGGACGTGAAGCCCTCGAACATCCTGCGCCGCGGCGCCGAGGACGGCCCGATGGTGCTGGTGGATTTCGGCCTCTCCCGCGCGGCCATGCTGCCCGACCTGATGGAGGAGGAATTCCGGCTACCCTACGGCACCGCGCCCTACATGGCGCCGGAGCAGGTGATGGGCATCCGCGGCGACCCCGCCTCGGACCTCTTCGCGCTCGGCGTGCTGATGTACTTCTTCGTGACTGGCCGGCGCCCCTTCGGCGACCCCCAGCGCATGGCGGAGCTGAAGGAGCGGCTCTGGTCGGATCCGGTGCCGCCGCGCGCGCTGGTGCCTGAATGCCCGCCCTGGCTGCAGGAGGTGATCCTGCGCTGCCTGGAGCCCGATCCCGCGCGCCGTCCCGCGAGCGCGGCGCAGCTTGCCTTCGACCTGCGCAATCCCGAGGCGATCGCGCTGGGCCCGCGCGCGGCGAAGCTGAAGCGCGACCCGTGGTCGAGGCGCATCCAGCGGCGCTTCCACCCGGACTTCCAGCCGCAGCTCCGCCGCAAGACGGCCGCTCTGCCGCAGCGCGACGCGCCGATCGTGGCCGTGGCACTGGACCTGGAGGACATGTCGAAGGAGATGTCCGCCGCGCTGCTCGACATGGTGGGGCGCCTCGTCGCCATCCGGCCCAATGCGCGCGTCGCCTGCCTCAACGTGCTCCGCACCAACCTGCTGCGGCCGGACAACACGCTGGACCGCGAGGGGCGCAACAAGCACGTGCAGCGGCTGCTGGAATTGCGCTACTGGTCCGCGCCGCTCGCCCTGCCGGAATACCGGCTGACGCATCACGTGCTGGAGGCGGTGAGCGCGGCGGGCGCGATCCTGGAATACGCCTCGCAGAACCGGGTGGACCACCTGATCCTGGGCGCGAAGGTGGGCGGGATCACGCAGCGCGTGCTGGGCAGCATCCCGACCGAGGTGGCGCGGGACGCGCCGTGCTCGGTGACCATGGTGCGGATCCGGGAGTTCTGACGCTTGTTGCTGAGAGGGCGATTCACGGCTCCGGCGATTCCGCCTCCGCCGATCGCGCTCTGGCGGCCGTCAGCGGGTCCGTTCCATCTCGGTCTCCACGCAGATGGCGAGCAGGTCGTAGGACTGACGATCGCCCCGGCGCAGGCAGTGCTCGCGGATCGTCATAGGCACGCTGCTCCAGATGGGCGTGAGGCCGGCGCGCTTCTGCGCTTCCGTCTCGGTACAGGAATTGACGTCGTCCTGGCTGCGCGCCCCGGTGCGGGCGGCCAGCGAGGTGCAGTAGCCGCGCGAATTGTAGTCGGGCAGGGCCGTCTGCGCGGCCGCGCCGGTGGACAGGGCCAGCAGCAGGAGCGGCCAGCGGTCGATGCTCGATGCCATGACTCTTCGCGTCCCGACGGGGGGCGAAGGCTGGCCCGCGCGTCGCACGCGGGCCAGTTAAGGATAAGAGAGGCGCCGGCCACGAGGAGAGGTCGACATCCTCCGTCGGCGCGGCAAACCGTCTCAGGCCCGGAGCGGCGGGTGCATCACCTTGTCGCGATAGTTGCAGTGCGGCTCGGCCTTGCAGCGCCAGCAGTCGGGCGCGCGCGCCTTGCAGATGTAGCGGCCGTGCAGGATCAGCCAGTGATGGGCGTCGCGGCGGAAGGGGCCGGGAACGCGCTTGTCGAGTTGCTTTTCCACCGCCACGACATTCTTGCCCGGCGCGAGGCCGGTGCGGTTGCCGACGCGGAAGATGTGGGTGTCGACCGCGAACACTTCTTCTCCGAATGCCGTGTTCATCACGACATTGGCGGTCTTGCGGCCGACGCCGGGCAGCTGCGTCAGCGTGTCGCGATCCTGGGGGACTTGGCCGCCAAAATCGCGGAGCAGAATTTCGGAGAGGGCGATGACATTCTTCGCCTTGCCGTTGAACAGGCCGATG
>JAQGHZ010000109.1 GCA_028291485.1 Rubritepida sp.
GAGGCGCTGCAGCGCCAGGGCGTGCAGCCGATGGGCGGTACGGTGGAAGCGCTGGCGGGGCTGACGCGGAGCGAGGTGACGACCTGGCGCGACGTGGTGCGCGCCGCGAGGATCACGGCGGACTGAGCGACTGCAGGCTGGGGACGGCGATGGCGGCTACCGCCGTCGGAACCGCTCCACCGCGCTCACCAGCGCCGTCCGGATGCCCGGCTCCAGCGCCGAGTGGCCCGCATCCGGTACCACCGTCAGCCGCGCGCGCGGCCAGTTCAGCGCCAGCTCGATGGCCGTCTCCGCCGGGCAGACCATGTCGTAGCGGCCCTGGATGATTTCGGCCGGGATCTGCGCGATCGACTGCATCCCCGCCAGCAGGCCGCCCTCGCGCAGGAACAGCTTGTGCTGGAAGTAGTGCGCCTCGATCCGCGCGAGACCGAGGGCCGTGCGGTCCTGCGCGAAGCTCGCCACGGTCTCGGGGCTCGGCAGCAGGGTAGAACAGCTGCCCTCGTAATGGCTCCAGGAGCGCGCCGCGAGCAGGTGCACCGAGGGATCGGGGTCCGTGAGCCGGCGCAGATAGGCGCCCAGCAGGTCGTGCCGCTCGGATTCCGGGATGTGCTCGGCGAAAGCGGCCCAGGCGTCGGGGAAGAAGCGGCGCAGCCCGTGGAGGAACCAGTCCACCTCCTCCTCGCGGCCGAGGAAGACGCCGCGCAGCACGCAGCCCGTCACGCAGGCCGGATATGCCTGGGCATAGGCCAGCGCCAGGGTGGAGCCCCAGGAGCCGCCGAAGAGCAGCCACTTCTCGAGGCCGAGGAACCGCCGCAGCGTCTCGATATCCTCGACCAGATGCGGCGTGGTGTTGGACTTCAGCTCGCCGAGCGGGCGGGAACGTCCGGCGCCGCGCTGGTCGAAGACGATCAGCCGCCAATGCGCCGGGTCGAAGAAGCGGCGATGCACCGCCCCCGCGCCCGCGCCGGGGCCTCCATGGAGGAAGAGCACGGGCTGGCCGCGCGGGTTGCCGACCTGCTCCCAGTACATGACGTGGCCGTCGCCCAAAGGCAGCAGGCCCGTCTCGAAGGGGGCAATATCGGGGAAAAGATCGCCGCGCGGCATTGGGTTCCGGTTCAGGGGCCGAAGTGAAGCGGCGTCAATGTAGGTCAGACGGCGCGCCGCCTCCAGAGCCAATCACGCAGATCCGATCACGCGGGGTCACGCACGGCGCTCGAGCAGCATCAGCCCGTCGAGTTCCTTCGCGCCCGACCAGTCCAGCGTGCGGCTGTCGAGGCGTTCGAAGCCGATCCGGTCGGCGACGTGCAGGAAGACGTCGAGGCTGCCGAAATTCCGCCAGTGGGTGTTCTGGTGGTAGAAGCCGCCCGGATTCTGCCGGTTGTTCGAGACATGCAGCAGCGCCCGCCCGCCCGGCCGCAGCACGCGATGCGCCTCCCTGATGTAGGCGATCACGTCCAGCAGCTCGAAATGCACCATGGCGTCGTAGCTGAAGAGGGCGCTGGTGCCGCCATCCTCGCAGCCCGGCAGGTCGTGGCCCGCATTGACGATGAAGCGGAGCTTGTCCCGACCGGCGAAGCGCTCCCGGCAGGCGGCGATGTTGCGGGGCTCGAAGTCGATGAGCGTGATCTCGCCGGCCTGGTCCAGGATCTGCGCCGCGTGACGGCCGTGGCCGCAGGCCAGCTCGATCACCCGCGTGAGGTCGAGCTGGCGGAACAGCGGCAGGAAGGGGCTGCGGGGCGCCCAGAAGGTGTCGAGCCAGCCCTCGGCGTTGCGATAATAATGCGAGTCCGTCCAATCCATCACGATGGCGCTGCGCATCTCGGCGTTGCGGTCGCCCATGGACATACGGTTCCTCGGCCGGAAAAGGGGCGAAGGCTAGGCGATGCTGCGCCGCAGCGGAACCCGGCCGGGCCGATGAACTTAGAATGATTGTGCCCGGACGCGCTTTGCCCCTTCGCCAAACGCCATCTCTTCCCTAATTTAGGGGAAATGCCACAACCCCGGCCCGCACACAGCTCTGCCTCCGTCGCCTCGCGAGACGCCGTCTGCGGCGTCTGCGGGACGGAGAGCCGGCAGAACCCCTTCCGCCCCGGAGCGCCCGAGCAGGCGCCGGACCTCGACCTGCGGCCCGGCCAACCCGTGCGCGCGACGATGCCGCGCTGGCTGCAGCAATGCCCGCATTGCGGCTATGCGGCGCCCGACATCACTCAGGCGCATCCGGCGGCCGCCCAGGCCGTGGGCGCGGCGAATTTCCGCGCGCTGCTGAACGACGCCTCGCACCCCCCGCTGGCTCGCCGCTTCCTCGCCTGGGCCCTGGTGCTGGAGGAGACGGGCGCGCTGCACGCCGCCGCCGAGGCCACGCTGCACGCGGCCTGGACGGCCGACGACCTGGGCAAGCTGGATCTGGCGCGCTCCTGGCGGCTCGAGGCGGTGGCGCTCTGGCGCAGCGGGCCGCCGCTCGACGCCGAGCAGAAGGTTCGCGTGGTGGACGCGCTGCGCCGCGCCGAGGAATGGGACGACGCGGCCTACACCGCCCGCGCCCTGCTCCGCGACGACCCGCCCGAGGCGGTGACCCAGGTGCTGTTGCTGGAGCTCCGGCTGATCGAGGCGGAGGACACCTCCCGCCACAGCGTGGCGACCGCCCTGCCCCCGCCGCTCCGCCGGCCGCATGTCTCGCACCAGAAGAGCATCAAGCGCGGCGAAGGCCTGCGCGGCTGGATCAAGCGCCTCCTCGGGCGTTGACCTTTCGGCCGTCGCGGCCGATAGGTTATAAAGTAACATATCCCGGACGCCCGATGCATCGCCGTTCCTTCCTGGTTGCGACCGCCCTCCTGTGCCGCCCCTTGGCCCCCCCCTTGGGCGCCGCGCACGCGCAATCCGCGGTGCCGGCCGTCGCCGCCTTCTCCATCCTCGGCGACATGCTGCGCGAGGTGGGCGGCGATCGCGTGGCGGCGCAGGTGATCGTCGGGCCGGACATGGACACGCACAACTTCCAGCCCCGCCCCTCGCATGCCGAGGCGCTGCGCGGCGCCGTCATCGCGATCCGCAACGGCGCGGGCTTCGACGCCTGGTTCGACCGGCTGCTCTCCTCCACCCGCTTCGCCGG
Source organism: Rubritepida sp. (assembly GCA_028291485.1). GTDB lineage: Bacteria > Pseudomonadota > Alphaproteobacteria > Acetobacterales > Acetobacteraceae > Roseococcus. The sequence continues at coordinate 3,107 of JAQGHZ010000109.1, forward strand.
CGTGGCGGTGACGGCGACCGAGGGCGTGGCGCTGCGTCCAGCGTCCGGCGCCCACGGCCATGGCGGCCAGGACCCGCATGCCTGGCAGGATGTGCGGCTCGCCATCCAGTACGTGCGCAACATCGAGGCCGGGCTGGTCCGCGCCGATCCCGCCGGCGCGGAGCATTACCGCGCCCGCGCCGCCGGTTATGCGCACCGGCTGGAGGCGCTCGACGGCTGGATCCGCGAGCAGGTCGCGACCGTGCCGGAGGCGCGGCGCGTGGTGATCACGGGGCACGAGGCCTTCGGCTATTTCGGCGCGGCCTACGGCGTGAGCTTCCGCGCGCCGCAGGGCGTGTCCGCCAATGCCGAGCCCTCGGCGCAGCAGGTGGCGGCGCTGATCCGGATGATCCGCGCCCAGGGCGTCACGGCCGTCTTCCTGGAGAATATCGGCAATCCCGCGACGCTGCGGCGGCTCGCCGAGGAAGCGGGCGTGCGTGTCCGCGGCCGGCTCTTCGCCGACGCGCTCTCCGCCGCCGACGGCCCGGCCCCGAGCTACGAGGCCATGATGCGGTACAATACCGGCGCGATGGTGCCCGCGATGCGCGGGGATGGCTGATCTCGCGGCCCTGCGCGAGGAGCAGCGCGCGCTCGCCGCGCGCGTGATCGCGCGGGACGCACTGCCGGCGACGCCGCGCTACATCGGCGGCGTGGACATCTCCTGCTCGCGCTTCGATCCGACGTTGCGCGTCTATGCGGCCATCGTGGTGCTGGAATGGCCCGGCCTCGCTTTCGTCGAGGGGGCCAGCTTCATTGCCACACCGGACCTGCACTACATCACCGGCTTCCTGGGCTTCCGCGAGGTTCCCGCCGCAATGCGGGCCTTCGACTCGCTGAAGGTGAAGCCCGATCTGCTGATGGTCGACGGCCAGGGCATCGCGCATCCGCGGCGGCTCGGAATCGCCTCGCATCTCGGCGTGAAGCTGGACCTGCCGACGATCGGCGTGGGCAAGTCGCGACTGGTGGGCACGCCGGTCGAGCCGCTCGGCGAGGCGGCCGGCAGCGAGACCCGGCTCTACGACCGTGGCGAAGAAGTGGGCGCGCTGCTGCGCACGCGGGCGCGCGCCAATCCGCTCTGGATCTCCATCGGCCATCGCATCTCACTGCCGACGGCGCTGCGCTGGGTGCGCGCGACATCAGCCGGCCGGCGGCTCCCCGAGCCGACGCGGCTCGCCCATGAGGCGGCCGGCATGGTGCGGCGCGACGCGGGCGGCTAGTTTCCCCGCATGCAACGTCTCTGCTTCAGCCTTGCGGGGGTCTTCGGACTGCTTGCCGTCGCCCTCGCCGCCGTCGGCGCGCATCTGCCGCTGAGCGCGCCCGAGATGGTGCAGAGCGTGGCCATGCTGCGGGGCTGGCACGCGCAGGCGCTGATCGGGCTCGGCGTGTGGAACCGGCGGCACGGCTTCCTCGTGGCGGGCGTGCTGGCGCTGGGGATGGTCCTCTTCGCCGGGGCGGTGCTGTTGCGTGCCTTTA
>JAQGHZ010000012.1 GCA_028291485.1 Rubritepida sp.
ATGCCGAGCGCCGCCGTGGCCGCGCCGACGCGCTGGCCGTTATAGGCGTCCATCAGCTTGCCGAAGCCGCGCTTGAAGCCGCCCCCTGATCCAGAATTGGGCGCGCGCAGGACCATGGTGTCCGCGACTTCCAGCTCCCGGAAATGCAGCTCGGCCTCGGGCATGCCGCAGAGGCCCATGGAGGGGATGCGGCGCTCGACGACAAGCTGCGCCGGATCGTTCTCGCCGTTGCGCACGACGAGGAAGCCGCCGATGCCCTGCTCCACGCCATCCTCGAAGGCACGGGCGAAGATCAGGTGCAGGCGCGAGACGCCACCGCCGGTAATCCAATGCTTCACGCCGTTGATGATCCACTTGTCGCCCTTGCGGACGGCCGTGGTCGTCATCTCGCCGGCCGCGGAGCCGGCCTCCGGCTCCGTGATGCAGATGGCGGGCTTGTCGCCGGCCAGCACCAGCTCGGCCGCGATGCGCTTCTGCGCGGGCGTGCCATAGGCCATGACGGCGCCGACCGCGCCCATATTCGCCTCAACGGCGATGCGGCCGCAGACGGCGCAGGCCTTGGCCATCTCCTCCACGACAAGCACCGCGTCGAGGTAGGAGCCGCCCTGGCCGCCCCATTCGCGGGGAATGGTGAGGCCCATGAACTTCGCCTCGGCCATGCGGCGAACCATGGGCCAGGGGTATTGCAGGCTGCGATCCGTCTCGGCGGCCTGTGCGGCGGCTTCCTGCGCGAGCTCGCGGGCAGAATCGCGCAAGCGCGCCTGCGCGTCGGTCAGCGTGAACATCCTAACTCCCCAAACGTCGTTCGATGGCCGCGATCGCGGCCTTATCCAGCTTCAGTGCCAGCCCCAGCCGGTCGAGCCAAGCCCGTTCGTCCGGGCTGAGCTCGCCCGCGGCGCCGAAGGCGGCGGCGTAGAGCTGCGCGGCCAGCATCGGGTCGCGCGCGCCCCGCGCCAGCTCCTCGATATCGGCGGGGCGGTCGAAATCGGCGAGGACATGGTCGCGCTCGGCCTCGGTGAGGCCGGCGGCGTCCAGGCGCGTGGCGACGATGGCGCGCTCGGCCTTGTCCACGACGCCGTCGGCACGGGCGGCGGCAATCATGGCGCGGAGCAGGAGCTGCGCCTCGGCGGTCTCGGCTGCGTGATCCGTCGGCGCGACGAGCTCGGTCTTGGCCGGCGGGTCGCGGTGGATGTCGGGGATGCGCCGCGACGGGGCCGGCATGGGCGCCGGGCGACGCTGGGGCTCCGGAGAGGAGGGGCCGGGCGCCGGCGCACCGGGCTTCGACAGCGCCTCGATCGCGATGGTGGCCAGCGTGCCGAGCGCACGGCCGATCTGCCGAGTCTCGGTCTGGTTCATGCCGAAGGGGCCGGTGCCGCGCCGTGTCGTGCGGGCCCTGGGGCGTTGCGCGGCGCCGTTGACCACGGCGTCGAAAATGCGTCCGAAATCCATGGGCTCAGCCTACCCCTTCCGCGATGGCCGGCGCCAGGGATCGGAACTCCGCCGCGCGGGGGCTGCGGGGGCGCCAGGCGAGCGCGAGGGTGCGCGCGGGCGTCGCTTCGCCCGATGTGTCGGCGACCACGGGCCGGACCACGAGATCCGTGCCGGCCAGCACGCCGCCCTCGACCGCCAGTCGCGGCAGCAGTGTCAGGCCGAGCCCGCCCGCCACCATCTGCACCAGCGTGTGCAGCGAGGTGGCGGCGAAGCCTTCGGTCGAGAGACCGCGTGGCAGGCCGCAGGACTCCTGCGCCTGGGCGCGCAGGCAATGCCCGTCCTCCAGCAGCAGCACGCGCTCGCCGGCCAGCGCGCCCATGGGCACGTGCGGCAGGGCGGCGAGGCGGTGGCTCTCGGGCATGGCCAGCAGGAAGGGGTCGGGCGCGATGGGCTCGATCTCGGCGGCCGTGCAGTCGCAGGGCAAGGCAAGCAGCAGCAGGTCCAGCTTGCCGCCGTCGAGCTGCGCCATCAGCCGCTCGGTCATGTCCTCGCGGAGGTAGAGCTTCAGCCGCGGGAAGGCGGCGCGCAGCGCGGGCATCAGCCGCGGCAGCAGGAAGGGCCCAATGGTCGGGATCACACCGAGGCGCAGCGGCCCGGAGAGCGGGTCGCGCGAGGAGGCCGCGGTCTCGGCCACCGCTTCCAGCGCACCCAGCGCCGAGCGCGCGCGGGCGACGACCTCCAGCCCGATCGGCGTGAAGACCGGCCGCTTGGTCGCGCCGCGCTCGATCAGCGCCGCGTCGAGCTGCCGCTCCAGCGCCAGGAGGCCCGCGGAGAGCGTGGATTGCGTGACGGCGCAGGCCGTCGCGGCCCGGCCGAAATGCCCGTGGTCGGCCAGCGCCGTGAGATAGCGGAGCTGTTGAGGGGACGGCAGGATCATGCAAGGAAGCGATCATTTGAAGCGGAATAATTCATTGGACCGCAGGATCGGCCCGGAGGCAAGCTTCGATCCGCCGAAGAGCGGCGGTCCCGATGACACCGGATCGTTCCTGAACTTGCCCGCGGGTCTTCCCTCGGGCCGGGTACATCAATGAAACAAGGTTGGAGATAAGTCATGGACGGAGATCAGGGCCAGGGCGCCGGGAAATGCCCAGTCATGCACGGGAGCTTCGAGGGGCGGGCGAACCGGGACTGGTGGCCGCGCCATCTGCGGCTGGACATCCTGCGTCAGCATTCCTCAAAGTCCGATCCGCTGGGCGAGACGTTCAGCTACCGTGAGGAATTCGAGAAGCTCGACTACGAGGCGCTGAAGAGTGACCTGCGCAAGCTGATGACCGACTCGCAGGACTGGTGGCCTGCCGACTTCGGCCATTACGGCCCGCAGTTCATCCGCATGTCCTGGCACGCCGCCGGCACCTACCGCCTGAGCGATGGCCGCGGCGGCGGCGGTCGCGGCCAGCAGCGCTTCGCCCCGCTCAACAGCTGGCCGGACAACGTGAACATCGACAAGTCGCGCCGCCTGCTCTGGCCGATCAAGCAGAAGTACGGCCAGAAGATCTCCTGGGCCGATCTGCTGATCCTTACAGGCAATGTGGCGCTGGAGAACATGGGCTTTCGCACCTTTGGCTTTGCTGCCGGTCGCGAAGACACCTGGGAGCCCGACCTGGACGTGAGCTGGGGCACCGAAACCGCGTG
>JAQGHZ010000123.1 GCA_028291485.1 Rubritepida sp.
CTTCAGGAAGACGGACGCACCGCAGGCGGTGTCGACCGCCGGGTTCTGGATGCTCGGCGTGCGCAGCACGCGCCCATGGATGCGCGCCGCGGCGGCGCGCACATCGGCCAGTGATACCGGCATGGACCTAGAACGCGACCGCGGTGATCTCGATGGCGCGGGCGCCGCCAGGGGCGGGCACCTCCACGCTGTCGCCCACGGTCTTGCCCATCAGCGCCTTGGCGAGCGGGGAGGAGAGCGAGATCGAGCCCGTCTTCATGTCGGCCTCATACTGGCCGACGATGCGGTAGGTCGTTTCCTTCTCGGTCTCCTCGTCGACGATCGTCACGCGCGCGCCGAAGCGCACCTGGCTGCCGCTCATCTTGGAGACGTCGATGACCTCGACGGAGGGGATGATGGATTCGAGCTCCGCGAGGCGGCCCTCGATGAAGGACTGACGCTCGCGCGCGGCGTGATACTCGGCGTTTTCCGAGAGATCGCCATGCGCGCGTGCTTCGGCGATCGCCACGATGATCGCGGGGCGCTCGACGGATTTCAGTTGCTTCAGTTCCTCTTCCAGCTTGGCCAGCCCTTCGGCGGTCATGGGGAACTTCTGCACGGCAGGGTCTTCCTTCGCAGCAAAGCCTCCCCCGCCGGCAGCGCCGTTGCAAAAACGCCGGCAAGCGGGGAAATGGGCGGCGGCCTGATCGCCCCCGCCCGATGTCAGAACGACGCAGTAGAGTAGGATTGGAGCGGCGCCACATCAAGTGTTCCCGCACGGAGGGCCTCAATCGCCCCCGCCGCCGCCCGGGCTCCGGCAATCGTCGTGTAGTGCGGCACCCCCTGCGTCAGGGCCGAGCGGCGGATGTCGAAGCTGTCCGTCACGCTGCGCCCGCCGCCCGAGGTGTTGATCACGATCTGAATCTCGCCGGACTTGATGGCGTCCACGCAATGCGGACGCCCCTCCAGAACCTTGTTCACCAGATGGACTTCCAATCCAGCCTCCCGCAAACGTGCCGCCGTCCCACGGGTTGCCATGATCTTGAAGCCGAGGCCGGCCAGCCGCCGAGCGATGGTGACGGCGGCTGCCTTGTCGCTCTCGCGGACGCTGACGAAGGCCGTGCCGCTCTCGGGCAGCTTCACGCCGGCACCGAGCTGCGACTTCAGGAAGGCGCGCTCGAAGCTGGTGTCGAGACCCATGACCTCGCCTGTGGATTTCATCTCCGGGCCGAGCAGCACGTCCACGCCGGGGAAGCGGTTGAAGGGGAAGACGGCCTCCTTGACCGCGACATGCTTGGCCACCGCGTCGTCGTCCAGCTTGAACCCGGAGAGCTTGGCGCCGGCCATGACGCGGGCGCCGATCTTGGCCACCGGCACGCCCGTCGCCTTGGCGACGAAGGGCACGGTGCGGCTGGCGCGCGGGTTCACCTCGAGGACGAAGATCTCGCCGGCCTGCACCGCATACTGCACGTTCATCAGCCCGCGTACCTTCAGCGCGCGCGCCATGGCCTCGGTCTGCGCCTTGAGCTCCGTCACGATGGCCGGCGGCAGGGAATAGGGCGGCAGCGAGCAGGCGCTGTCGCCGGAATGGATCCCGGCCTCCTCGATATGCTCCATCACGCCGGCGACGTAGACCGCGCCGTCGAAGTCCGCGATGCAGTCGACGTCGACCTCGATCGCATCCTGGAGGTACTGGTCGATCAGGATGGGGTTCTCGCCCGAGACGCGCACCGCCTCCGCGCCGAAGCGGCGCAGTTGCTCGGCGTTGTAGGCGATCTCCATGGCGCGGCCGCCCAGCACGTAGCTGGGACGCACCACGACCGGATAGCCGATGCGCGTGGCCTCGACGAGCGCCTCGTCGATCGTGCGGGCGATGCCGTTGCGCGGCTGCTGCAGGCCGAGGCCCTTCAGCAGGATCTGGAAGCGCTCGCGATCCTCGGCGATGTCGATGGCCTCGGCGGAGGTGCCGAGGATGGGGATGCCCGCCTTGTCCAGCGCCTGGGACAGCTTCAGCGGCGTCTGCCCGCCATACTGCACGATGCAGCCGAGCAGCGTCCCGTTCTCCTGCTCCTTGCGGATCAGCGCGATCACGTCCTCGTTGGTCAGCGGCTCGAAATAGAGGCGGTCGGCCGTCTCCGGATCGGTGCTGACCGTCTCGGGGTTGCAGTTGACCATGATGGTCTCGAAGCCCGCTTCCTTCAGCGCGTAGCAGGCATGGACGCAGCAATAGTCGAACTCGATGCCCTGGCCGATGCGGTTCGGCCCGCCGCCGAGGATGACGACCTTCTGTCGATCCGTCGGGCGGGATTCGCAGACGGGCTCGCCCCCAGGGGGATAAAAACCGCCCTCATAGGTCGAGTACATGTAGGGCGTATCGGAGGCGAACTCGGCCGCGCAGGTGTCGATGCGCTTGAAGACCGGGCGCACCCCCAGCTTTTCCCGAAGGGCCGTGACGTCGGGTTCGCTCTTGCCGACGAGCTTGCCGAGCTGCTTGTCGGAGAAGCCCAGCGCCTTGGCCTGGCGCATGGTCTGCGCCGTGCTCGGCAGGCCCTTGGCCTGGATCGCCTTCTCGGCGATCACGATCCGCTCGATCTCGCGGATGAACCAGGGGTCGAACTTGCAGGCGGCGTGGATGTCCTCGACCGAGACGCCGGCCCGCAGCGCCTGGGCCACGGTGAGGACGCGGTCCGGCCGCGGGATGGCCAGCGAGGCGTGGAAGGCCTCGGCACTGCCGTCGCCAGGGGCGTCTTCCTCGTCCAGGCCCGAGAGGCCCGTCTCCAGGCTGCGCAGGCCCTTCTGCAGGGCCTCGGCGAAGGAGCGGCCGATGGCCATCGCCTCGCCGACCGACTTCATGGAGGTGGTCAGCGTGGCCGGCGTGCCGGGGAACTTCTCGAAGGTGAAGCGGGGTATCTTCACGACCACATAGTCGATCGTCGGCTCGAAGCTGGCCGGCGTGACCATGGTGATGTCGTTCTTCAGCTCGTCCAGCGTGTAGCCGACGGCGAGCTTGGCCGCGATCTTCGCGATGGGGAAACCCGTGGCCTTGGACGCCAGCGCCGAGCTGCGCGAGACGCGCGGATTCATCTCGATGACGACCATGCGGCCATCCACCGGGTTGATGCCGAACTGCACGTTGGAGCCGCCCGTGTCCACGCCGATCTCGCGCAGGCAGGCGATGGAGGCATCGCGCATGCGCTGATACTCCTTGTCGGTCAGCGTCAGCGCCGGCGCGATGGTCACGCTGTCGCCGGTGTGCACGCCCATCGCGTCCAGGTTCTCGATGGAGCAGACGATGATGCAGTTGTCCGCCGTGTCGCGGACGACTTCCATCTCGTACTCCTTCCAGCCGAGCACGGACTCCTCGACCAGCACTTCGCTCGTCATGGAGGCGGCGAGGCCGGCGCCCACGATCTGCTCGAACTCCTCGCGGTTGTAGGCGATGCCGCCGCCCGTGCCGCCCAGCGTGAAGCTCGGCCGGATGACGCAGGGCAGGCCCACGATGGCGAGGCCGGCCCAGGCCTCCTCCATCGTATGCGCGATCTCGCTCTTGGGACTCTCGATGCCGATCTTGGTCATCGCATTGCGGAATTTCTGGCGGTCTTCCGCCTTGTCGATGACGTCGGCCTTCGCGCCGATCAGCTCGCAGCCGTACTTCTCCAGTACGCCGGAGGCATCCAGCTTCAGCGCGGTGTTGAGCGCGGTCTGGCCGCCCATCGTCGGCAGCAGCGCGTCCGGGCGCTCCTTGGCGATGATCTTCTCGACGATCTCGGGCGTGATGGGCTCGATGTAGGTGGCATCCGCCAGGCCGGGATCGGTCATGATCGTGGCCGGATTCGAGTTCACCAGGATGACGCGGTAGCCCTCGGCCCGGAGCGCCTTGCAGGCCTGCGCGCCGGAATAGTCGAATTCGCAGGCCTGCCCGATCACGATGGGCCCGGCGCCGATGATGAGGATGGACTTGATGTCGGTGCGCTTCGGCATGGGATCAGGGCCTTTTGGGCGAGAAGAGAAGGAGGATGAGGAAGAGGGCGCCTTGCAGCGCGCCGGAGGCGAGGACGGCGAAGAGCACCGTCTCCGCGAGATTGGTGGAAGTGAAGGCGAAAGACAGGCCGAGCAGCCCGGCGATCCCGATACAGGCCAGGTTCGCAGCCAGCGCGCGCCCCGCATGCGGCACGCCGCGCAGCAGGCGCCAGGCGAGGGGGGTGCCCAGCAGTGCCGCCAGCAGGCCGATGGCGGCGCCGTAGAACAGCGGGTCCATGTTGAGCCCGATGTCGCTCATGGCCCGTGCAGCTTCTGGCGCTGCCACATCGCGCAGCCGGCGACGGCGTGGCTCACGGCGACGATGATGAAGACCGGCCAGGGGCCGACGCCCCTGAAGAAACCCGACATGTGAAGCGCGAATCCCATGACGAACATGGAAAGGCCGAGCGCCGCCTCGAGCCCGGGAATGACGCGGCGGATGGCCGTGGTAAGCACGATCGCCGCGAAGATCGCGACGAGCATCCCGCCGAGCCAGGCGAAGCCGGCGGCCATCAGCCGCGCACCCCGCGAAAGCCGTCGCCGAAGGCCAGCTTGGCCGCGATCAGCGCCAGCGCCACGCCCAGCACGTAGCGCTGGGCCGCGAGCCAGACGGGCCGCGTCGCGAGGAAGCGGGCCGCGCCGGCCGCGCCATAGATGAGCAGCGCATCGAAGATCGCGCAGATGACGACCTGCAACGTCCCGAGGGCCGCGCCCTGCAGCAGCACATGGCCGGCCGAGGCGTCGATGAAGGGCGGCAGCACGGCGATGTAGAAGAGCGCGACCTTGGGATTGAGCGCGGCCGTCGCGAAGCCCACGGCGAAGAGCTTGCCGTCCGGCTCGCGCGGCAGGTCGCGCGGCGCGAAGAGCGGCTCGGCGCCCGGGCGGAGGCATTGCCAGGCGAGCCAGGCCAGATAGGCCGCGCCGCCGAGCCGCATCGCATCCCAGGCATAGGGAATGGCGAGCAGCGCGGCGGTGATCCCCGCCGCCGCGCAGATCATGATGGCCGCCGAGCCGAAGGCGCAGCCGGCCAGCGAGATCAGCCCCGCCCGCGTTCCCTGCGCCAGCGCGCGGCTGACGAGGTAAAGCATGTTCGGCCCCGGCGTCACCGCAAGGCCGACCGACAGCGCGGCGAAGACCAGCAGGGATTGGAGGGAGGGCATCAAGGCCAAAAAGCCTCAGTGATGGCCTTCCATGCTGCCTTGGCAGCTTCATCGATCGATGTGCCGGAAAAGCGCTTCATCAGCCAAGCAAGAGGACTACCTAAAGCAGCTCCAATTTGGCCCGCGGTGGCTGCGCCTCGCTTGAGGAGAGCGAGACCGCCTTCGAGGGTGTTTACAATAGCTCTCTGCTGTTCCGGCGCCTGGGTCCTAAATTCGTTATCGCCTCGGACCCGCTCAACGGCACGCTCCGTGGCATCAACCGCGGACGCTAGCTTTTCCGGATTTGGTTCAAGTAAAAGTGGAGCCCATTCCTCCTGAACTGCTGATGTGCCTTTTTGGAGAAAGAAGGCGATTTCAGCGCCAGCTGGAGTAAGCTCCCACGCCAACGTCTCGTCGAACCCGTTCGCCAGGCTCAACTCAGCGAGCACACCCTTATTGGCCAGGGTCTTGATCAGCGCTTTAGCGATCGCAGAACTTGTCCGAGAAAATTCAGCCTCACGGAAGTGGCGCTCTTCCCAGGTCGACAACGTCTTGTCGTGCATGTGGTCGAGCATGTCCTGGAGAACAAACTTCTCCAGCTCGCTGAGAGTAATGCGCCGCTCAACATTCTGCATGGTGTGGACTCAGCCCTGGGTCGAGAAGCCGCCATCGATCGGGATAGCGGTCCCGGTGATGAAGGCGGCTTCGTCGCTGGCCAGGAAGGCCGCGATGCCGATGAAGTCGGACGGGTCGCCCCAGCGGCCCATCGGGGTGCGGTTCAGCACGCTGTCGTGCAGCGTGCTCGAATACTGCCGCGCGCGGCGGGTGAGGTCGGTGTCGATCCAGCCGGGCAGGATGGAATTGGCCGTGATGCCGTCCTTCGCCCAGGCCACCGCCAGCGACTTGGTGTACTGCACCACCGCGCCCTTGCTCGCGCCATAGGCCGGCGAGAAGACCACGCCGAAGATGGAGAGCATCGAGCCGGTGTTGATCACGCGCCCATGGCCGCTCGCCTTCAGCGCCGGATAGGCCGCGCGCGTCAGGCGCATCATGCTGTTCAGGTTGATCTCGAGCACGGTCTGCCACTGCTCGTCCGTCACCTCGTGTGGCGGGGCGCGCAGGTTCGTGCCGGCATTGTTCACCAGGATGGCGAGGCCGTCGCCGAGCGCCAGCGTCTCCGCCAGCACGCGATCGGTCTCGCCGGGCTGGGCGAGGTCGGCCGCGATGGCATGGGTATTGCCGCCCAATTCCTTCAGCGCCGCGGCGTTCTTCTCCGTGTCGCGCCCCGTGATGACCACGCGCGCGCCGCAGGCCGCAAGGCCCTTCGCGAGCCCAAGCCCGATGCCGCCATTGCCGCCGGTGACGAGCGCGACGCGCCCGCTGAGATCGAACATCCGCGTTTCCCTTTTTCCCTGAGCCCTGGTGTCAGGCCGCTGCCTTGGCCTTGTCCATCATTCCCACGAAACGGTGGAACAGATAGTGGCTGTCGCTCGGCCCGGGGCTGGCCTCGGGGTGGTACTGCACGGAGAAGGCGTTCTGGCCCGGCGCCGCGATGCCCTCGTTGGACCCGTCGAAGAGGCTGACATGGGTGACCGTCACGCCCTCGGGCAGGCTCGCCGAGTCCACCGCGAAGCCGTGGTTCTGGCTGGTGATCTCGACCTTGCCGGTGGTCAGGTCCTGCACCGGCTGGTTGGCGCCGCGATGACCGCGGTCGAGCTTGTAGGTCCTGGCGCCGAGCGCCAGCGCCAGCAACTGGTGGCCGAGGCAGATGCCAAAGACCGGCACCTCCGCCTTCAGCACGCCCTGGATGGCGGGCACGGCGTAAACGCCCGTCGCCGCCGGATCGCCGGGGCCGTTGGAGAGAAAGACGCCATCCGGCTTCTCGCGCAGGATCTCTTCCGCCGTGGCCGTCGCGGGCAGAACGGTCACCGCGCAGCCGGCATCGGCGAGGCAGCGGAGGATGTTGCGCTTGGCGCCGTAGTCGATCGCGACGACCTTGTGCTTCGGCGCGATCTGCTTGCCGAAGCCCTTGCCCCAGGACCAGACCGTCTCGTCCCACTGGTAGGACTGGCGCGCGGTCACGTCCTTGGCGAGGTCCATGCCCTCCAGCCCCGGCCAGGCCTTGGCCTGGGCGACCAGCGCCTCGATGTCGAAGCGCCCGTCGGCGGGAAAGCTCAGGACGCCGTTGGGCGCGCCGCCGTCGCGGATGCGCGCGGTGAGCGCCCGCGTGTCCACCCCGGCGAGCCCTGGGATGTTGTGGCGCTTCAGCCAGTCCTGCAGGTGCAGCGTGGCGCGGTAATTGGCCGGCTCCGTGATGTCCTGCTTCACGACGAGGCCGCGGGCGACGGGCGTCGTCGCCTCCATGTCCTCGACATTGGTGCCGACGTTGCCGATATGCGGGAAGGTGAAGTTGATGATCTGCCCGGCGTAGGACGGGTCGGTCAGCGTCTCCTGGTAGCCAGTCAGCCCCGTGTTGAAGCAGATCTCGGCGACGGGGGTGCCGTGGGCGCCGAAGCCCCAGCCCCAGAAGACCGCGCCGTCGTCGAGCACGAGGCAAGCGGTGGCACCTGCGGGCGGGGAATTGGGCATGGTCGTGTCCTGAGAGGGGGCGGGCGTGCCAAGGGGCGGCGACGGCGTGAGGTCGGAGAGGGCAAGGCCGGTGGCGGCCAGGATGGCGGGCCAGTGCTTGGCCGGGATGACCCGGGACTGGCGCCACTTGCGTATGGCCTCGGTGCCGACCTTGAGTTGGCCGGCCGCGGCCTCGGCCCCGCCCAGAAGGGCCAGGATGTCTTCCACGCTGCGCATGGGTTAGACTATGTGGGAAATCTTTTCCCAGTTCAAGTCGAACTAGCCCGGCCTGGGAAATTCGCTACAGAAGCATGATTTGCAAGGGATTTTTGACCATGGACCTGCGGAGCCGTTTCACCGCCGAGATCAAGACCGCCATGCTGGCCCGCGACGCCGCGACCACCAGCACGCTGCGGATGATCACGGCCAAGCTGAAGGACACGGACATCGCCGCCCGTCCCGGCCCGCCGATCGAGGAGCCGGCCATCATCGCCATGCTGCGCGGCATGGCGAAGTCGCGCCGGGAATCGGTGGAGATGTACCGCCAGGGCAACCGCGAGGAGCTGGCGGCCAAGGAGGAGGCCGAGATCGCCGTGATCGAGGCCTTCCTCCCCGCCCAGATGGACGAGGCCGGGCTCCAAGCCGCCGTCGCCGCCGCGGTGGCGGAGACGGGCGCGACCACGATCAAGGAGATGGGCAAGGTGATGGCCGCGCTGAAGGCGAAGCACGCGGCCAGCCTGGACATGGCCAAGGCTGGCCCGGCGGTGAAGGCCGCGCTGGGCGGCTGAGAGATTACTGGTTCGGCAGGTCTTCGGCGAGGACGGTGATGGTGACGTGGTAGGCCACCTCGCCATCCTCGGCGTCGCGGTCGACCGTGCCGATCGTCTCGGCGCCTGCCAGCACCTCCACCGGTCCGTTGCGGGTCTGCGCCGCGCGAATCATGATGTTCGGGCTGCCGAGCAGCTTGCGGAGATGGGCCTGGACGGCCTGGATTTCGGCGGGTTTCATGCCGCGCCGCTTAGCCCTCCGGGGGGCGCTTGGCAATCGAAACGGCGCACTCATCTGTCCAATCCGGCGCAACCTTTACGCTTGGCGCGAATTCCCTGACCGACGGCCTTTGGGAGAATGCAGATGACCCGTTTCCGCGCCACGCCGAGCCTCGCGCTGCTTGCCGGCCTCCTCCTCGTTTCCGCTTGCAGCCCAAGTCTCAGCTTCGGCTCGGCTCCCTCGCGCGAGCATGTGGTCGCGGCCTCGGGCCCCGCGCCGACGCGCTGATCATGCCCACGCGCCGATCAGCTTCGGGCGACGACAGGGCGGCAGGCGCCGGGCAGCACCGCGACCTGCCGCAGGATCTCGCCGGAGAGGACCACGCCTTCGGATCGGACCGGGAAACCCGCGATGGCCAGCATCTCGGCCGTCCAGGCGTTGCAGGTGTGGTCCAGGCTGTAGCCCCGCGCGGCCTCGTAGAAATCGCTGCCGCGAAGCTGGCTGACGAAGACGGGATGCCCGCCGGCATTGAGCCGGAAGCTGTCCCACAGTGATTCCGTCAGCCGCCGCAGCCCCGCATCGTCCAGCGGCAGGGTGAAGACCGTCGCCGCCATCGCCTCCTCCGGCGGCACCGAGAGCGCGGTGACCTGCATGATGCCAGGCCCGGCGAAGGGCCCCGCCAGCCATTCCGACAATCCGCGCGCCGGCGCGGTCATGAAGTTGCGCTTGCCGAAGCCGAACATCAGCGTGCCCGCCCCGCGATAGGTGGCGGCGAAGCTGCCCATGGATTCGGCCGGGACCGCGATCTCGGTGTGCCAGGAGCGCGAGATCACCCGGATGCGGGAATCACCCGCCGGGCAGCTCCGCGGCTCGGGCAGGGCGGCGCAGCCGGCGAGGCCGGCCGCTCCCGCGAGGAAGGCTCGTCGTCCCAGACTCAAGCGAAATCAGTCCTCAATAGTATTTCAGCTCCCGCGCCTTGCCGCCGAAGATGCGCCAGAGGGCAGACCTTGCACGTCGAGGGCCCAGCCCGTCAGCAAGGAATGAGTCATGCAGATCGGGCGGCCGGGCGTCCAGACTCGCTCTTCGCCTCGCCTCGCCGTAACTTCCGCGCCCCGATGGCGCTCCCCCCGACCTTCCTCGACGAGTTGCGCGTCCGCACGCCCATGGCGAGCCTCGTCGGCCGGCGCGTGCGGCTCTCGAAATCCGGCCGCAACTGGAAGGGCCTCTGTCCCTTCCACAACGAGAAGTCGCCCTCCTTCTATGTCTATGAGGACAGCTTCCACTGCTTCGGCTGCGGCGCGCATGGCGATGCCTTCGCCTATGTGATGCGCGCCGAGGGCGGCGGCTTCATGGAGGCCGTGGAGCGCCTCGCGGGCGAGGCGGGGCTCGACGTCCCGAAGCCCACGCCCGAAGCCGCCGCCCGCGACCGCCGCGCGCGCGACCTGCACGGCGTGCTCCAGGCCGCCGAGGCCGCCTATATCAGACGCCTCCACATGCCCGAGGGCGCCGAGGCGCTCGCCTACCTCCGCAACCGCGGCCTGACCGACGAGACGATCGAAAAATTCGGCATCGGCTGGTCCGGCGCCGGCCGCGGCGTGTTGGCGGCCGAACTGCGCGAGGAGGGCATCCAGCAATCCCAGCTCCTGGAAGCCGGCCTCATGCAGGAGCGCGAGGAGGGCCGCGCGGTCGACCTCTTCTACAACCGCGCGATGTTCCCGATCCGCGACCGGCGCGGCCGGAGCGTGAGCTTCGGCGGTCGCATCCTCGGCGACGGCCAGCCGAAATACGTGAACGGGCCGGAGACGGCGCTCTTCTCCAAGCGCCGTAACCTCTACGGGCTGGACCTAGCCCGCGAGGGCGTCTTCCGTGGCGCCAGCCTGATCGTGGCCGAGGGCTACATGGACGTGATCGCCCTGCACCAGGCGGGCTTCACCGGCGCGGTCGCCCCCCTCGGCACTGCCCTCACCGAGGAGCAGATGAAGGCCCTGTGGCAGGTGAGCCCCGAGCCGGTCCTCTGCTTCGACGGCGACGCCGCCGGCACCCGCGCCGCCGCCCGCGCGGCGGAGCTGGCCCTGCCCATGCTCGCCCCCGAGCAGACGCTGCGCTTCGTGACCCTGCCGGCCGGCGAGGACCCCGATACGCTGATCCGCAAGGGCGGTCCGCGGGCGTTCCAGGCCGCGCTCGATGCCGCCCAGCCGCTCTCCGAGGCGCTGTTCTCCCTGAGCGTTGGCGGCAAGGGTCCCGACCGCCCGGCGGGGCGCGCGGCCTTGCGCAACCGCCTCTCGGGCGCCGCCCAGACCATTCCGGACAAGGCGCTGGCCTCGGAATTCCGCCGTTCCCTGCTCGAACGCTTCTTCGCGCTCACCAAGCGGCCCGGCCTGCGGGCCACGCCCCGCCACCCCCGCCCGGCGCCCGATCGCGAGGCGGCCCAGGCCAAAAGGGCCCGGATTATCCTGGCCATCTGCATCCACCACCCGGAGCTTCTGCACGACATCGAGGAGCCACTGTCGCTTCTGGACCTGCCCGAAGGAGCGCCACAGCAGGTGAGGAATGCGCTTTTGGCCTGGGTTCCGGAGGGTTCACGCCTTGACTCCGAGGAGTTGATCGCCCACCTCGCGAACGGAGGGGCCGCATCAGCCAGCCAGTGGGTCTTGAAGGTTCCGGACCTGCCGCATGAGGCAGGACCAGGGGGGCAACCCAAGGAGGCGCTGGATGCGTTCTGGCAGTTCTTTGGCTTTCTGCGAGGCGAGGCGGAGCTGGCCGAGGATGCTCGGGCAGCACGCCATGCGTTCGAGGCCCAGGGCGACCTGGCCACCCAGACCCGGCTGATCCGGTTGACCGAGGCGCTCGACGCGCTTCGGCGTGGCGAGGCTGAGGCCGAGCCAGATGAGACGACTTAGTATAAAGTAGGGGGTTCCCCCCGGCAGTGTCAGTGGCGATGGAGCAGCGGATGGCGAGCAAGACGGCGAATGGCGGCGAGACGGCCGAGGCCCGCGAGGAAGCGGTCGAGGGCGTGCTGCTCGATATCACCTCCGCCGCCGTCAAGAAGCTCATCGCCCGTGGCAAGGAGCGTGGCTACGTCACCTATGACGAGGTCAACGCCGCCATGCCGCAGGAGACGGTGAGCTCGGAATTCATCGAGGACACCCTCTCCTCCCTCTCCGAGGCCGGCATCAACGTCGTCGAGGCCGAGGAGAGCGAGGAAGGCGAGACCAAGGTCGTCAAGGCCGAGGGCGAGGGCGAGGAGAAGGAAGAGGAGGAGTCCGGCGGCAACGTCGACGAGGAAAGCCTCGGGCGCACCGACGACCCCGTCCGCATGTACCTCCGCGAGATGGGCAGCGTGGAGCTGCTCTCCCGCGAGGGCGAGATCGCGATCGCCAAGCGCATCGAGGCCGGCCGCGACATGATGATCGGCGGGCTCTGCGAGAGCCCGCTCACCTTCAAGGCCATCGTCGCCTGGCATGACGCGGTCAAGGAAGGCCGCATGCTGCTGCGGGACGTGATCGACCTCGAGGCCACGAACAACGCCGACAACCCCGAGGGCACCCCCCCGGAGCCGGAGGAGTTCGAGGAAGGCGAGGAAGGCGAGAATGTCGGCCTGTCGCTCTCCGCCCTGGAAGAGAAGCTGAAGCCGGAGGTCCTCGCGAATTTCGAGGCCATCCAGACCATCTTCACCAAGCTGACCAAGCTCTCCTCGAAGCGGATGGACCTCTACACCTCCGGCGAGGAATTGGTCGGCCGTTCGGAGAAGACCTACGAGAAGTCCCGCACGGACCTCGTGACGCTCGTCGAGAAGGTCCACCTCCACAACAACCGCATCGAGGAGCTGGTCGAGCAGCTCAAGGCGCTGAACCGCAAGCTGAACACGCTGGACGGCCAGGTGCTGCGCATGGCGCTGGCCCAGAAGGTCCGCCGCGAGGAGTTCCTGGAGAACTGGATCGGCTCCGAGCTGGATCCGGGCTTCATCGACCGGGTGTCGAAGCTGAAGGGCAAGGCCTGGCCGGCCTTCGTGCTCAAGGCCCGCGACGACCTGGAGCAGGTGCGCGTCGAGATCGGCGCCATCGCCGCGGCGACCGGCCTGCCGGTCGCCGAGTTCCGCCGCGTCTACAAGACGGTCTCCGCCGGCGAGCGGGACATGAACCAGGCGAAGAAGGAGATGATCGAGGCCAATCTCCGCCTCGTGATCTCCATCGCCAAGAAGTACACGAACCGTGGCCTGCAGTTCCTGGACCTCATCCAGGAGGGCAATATCGGCCTGATGAAGGCCGTGGATAAGTTCGAGTACCGCCGCGGCTACAAGTTCTCGACCTATGCCACCTGGTGGATCCGGCAGGCCATCACCCGCTCGATCGCGGATCAGGCGCGGACCATCCGCATCCCGGTCCATATGATAGAGACGATCAACAAGCTGGTCCGCACCTCGCGCCAGATGCTGCACGAGATCGGCCGCGAGCCTCAGCCCGAGGAGTTGGCCGAGAAGCTCGGCATGCCGCTGGAGAAGGTCCGAAAGGTCCTGAAGATCGCCAAGGAGCCGATCTCCTTGGAGACTCCGATCGGCGACGAGGAGGACAGCCATCTCGGCGACTTCATCGAGGACAAGAACGCGATCATCCCGCTCGATGCCGCGATCCAGTCCAACCTGCGCGAGGCCACGACGCGGGTGCTCGGCAGCCTCACGCCGCGCGAGGAGCGCGTGCTGCGCATGCGCTTCGGCATCGGCATGAACACCGACCACACGCTGGAAGAGGTCGGCCAGCAGTTCAACGTGACGCGCGAGCGCATCCGCCAGATCGAGGCCAAGGCGCTGCGCAAGCTCAAGCACCCCAGCCGGTCCCGCAAGCTCCGCAGCTTCCTGGAAACATGATCCGGCTGGTCGAGCCGACCACCCGGATCGCGGTGGACGTGACTTTCCTGAGGATGGACCGGGCCCCCGCCAAAAGGGCACCGGCCCTGCCGGCCGGGCTGACGGTCGAGCGGCTCTTCCCGCGTTGCAGCGTCGCGCATTACCGGCAGCTCTACGCGGCGGTGGGCAACGACTATGTCTGGTGGCTGCGTCGCACGCTGAGCGATGCCGAGCTGGAAGGGATCCTCCACGACCGCGCGATCAGCATCAGCGTGCTGCGCGACGGCGAAGGGGAGCTGGGTTTCTACGAGCTCGACCGGCGCACCTGGCCGGTGATCAACCTCGCCTATTTCGGGCTGATGGGGCGCGGGATCGGGCTGGGCGTCGGCATGCCCTTCCTGCATCACGCCATCGCGGCGTCCTGGTCCGAAGGCTGCACGGCGTTGACGGTGAACACCTGCACGGCTGACCATCCGCGCGCATTGCCCAATTATATCAAGGCGGGCTTCCAGAAACTTCGCACCGTGCGCGAAGAATGGCCCGTGCCGAACCGGCTGGGCCTGCCGATCCCGGAACGGCTGCGAATCTAGCCGGCTGCCGCCCTCAGCTCAGAAGCCAGCCGAGGACGACGATCCCGCCGATCAGCAGGGCGACGGCCCGGGCAACGACCCAGAATTCCCCCTCGATCGAGCCCTCCTCGGGCTTGCTCGAACTGATCACGCGATTCCGGCGCGTGCTCGGGATCATGGTCGGGGCGGAACGCAGTTGGGGCATGACAATCGGACCTTTCCAGGGGAGCGGTCGGCAGGGAACGCCCTTCGCTCCGCGGCAGGGCGGGGCCCTGTCGTCGACGCGAAACCCGTAGGGTACTGCAGGTTGCATGTCCACGGAAATTTCCCGCCGCACGTGCAGGACGGACGGACAGGCAGCACCCATCAGCCGTCCATATTGGCGAGGGTCATCATCACGTAGCTGACGATGGCAATGCCGCCGAGGATGAGCAACAGGGCCCGGATCATCATCCCGCTATCGCCCTTGGCCCAGCCCTCTCCCGACCTGGCGGCCGAAAGCATGTGGGGTGCGCGCTGTTCCGCTTCCGGAACCATGCTGCCGGTGTATCGGTCGCTCATGCTGCCCTCCGGTGGCTCGGGCCCGCGTCGCCGCGGTCCGAGGTGAGAACCCGATAGGGCGGCAAAGGTTGTCCGGGGAGCCGCGCTTTCGCGGTCCCTGGAATTGTCCCCCTTGCGCCCGGCAGGACTTGAACCCGCAACCAAGCCGTTATGAGCGGCCCGCTCTAACCAGTTGAGCTACGGGCGCCAAGGGATTCGATTTGTGGGGCGATTCAGGGTGCGGCAGCAAGACGCCGCGCCCGTGAACCGGATTCAGCCCGCCTTTTTCGCCCGCTCGATCGCGGCGCGGATGAATTCCTTGGCCTCGTCCGCGCCGCCCCAGCCGATGACCTTCACCCACTTGCCGGGCTCCAGATCCTTGTAGTG
>JAQGHZ010000129.1 GCA_028291485.1 Rubritepida sp.
GACCCTCCTTCAACCGGCTCATCCCGAACCTGATGACGATGATCGGGCTGTGCTTCGGCCTGGTGGCGATCCGCTTCGGCATCGAGGGGCGCTTCCCGCAGGCGGCCTCCTTCATCGTCGTGGCCGCAGTCATCGACGGGCTGGACGGGCGCATCGCGCGGCTGCTCAAGGGCACGTCGCGCTTCGGCGCGGAGTTCGACAGCCTGTCGGACTTCCTCTGCTTCGGCGTGGCGCCGGCGCTGATCCTCTACCTCTGGACGCTGCAGCATGCGGGCCCGATGGGCTTCATCCCCTGCGTGATGTTCGCGGTCTGCAGCTCGCTGCGCCTCGCGCGGTTCAACGCCGCCAGCATCGCCGAGCCCGGCGTGGTCCCGCCGCCCAAGCCCGCCTATGCCTACAACTTCTTCCAGGGTGTCCCGGCGCCGGCCGGCGCCGGCCTTGCGCTCTTTCCGCTCTTCGCTTCGCTCGCCTTCGCGGAATGGGAGTGGGACGGCCTCGCCAACGCCTTCCGCTTCCCGCTCTTCAGCGCGATCGTGCTCTTCGTGGTGGGCGGGCTGATGGTGAGCACGCTGCCCTCGTGGTCCTTCAAGAACTTCAAGGTGCCGGCGCAGATGGTGCTGCCGCTGCTGCTCGGCACCGGCGCCTTCATCGCCTTCCTGGTGACCGAGCCCTGGGCCGCGCTGGCGCTGGGCGGCGCGATGTACATGGCGATGCTGGTGCTCTCCGCGCGCTCCTACGCGCGGCTGAAGGCCGAGGCCGAGGCGATGATCGTCGAGGAGCCCGCTCCCGCTCAGGAGTGACAGGTCAGCCGCAGGCGGCGCTGGAACTCCTCGTCCGGGATGCGGTTCAGCGAGACGCCGAGCACGATCACCACGGTCTGCCGCGGCTGGATATTGAAGGACCAGATCGCTCCCTGCGGCGGCTGCAGCCCGTTGACCGGTGCCGTGTAGGAGAAGTTCCGCGTGCGCGCCCCCGCGTTGTGGACCGAGGCGCGGTAGGAATAGAACGCGCCCTCCGGCGCGATGGCGATGGGCTGCAGCACCAGCGCGGCAGGCCCGGTGCAGGGACCGCCGCGCTGCGGCTGCGCCTGGGCGTCGGGGACGAAGGCTGGCAGCAGCATCAGGGCCAGCCCTGCGAGAAGCGTCATCGATCGAGGCCCGGCCCCAGGAGGCCTCGATCTCTCCGCCAGGGCCACGAAAGCGCCCGGCCGGTCGGAACGCGCGGGCCACGAGGGCGCCGGCGCGCGCAGGCCAGGGAGGCGCTTCTTCATCCGCGCAGGATGACCGATGCCGCCACGCAGCGACGGCGGTGCATCCGTCCCTGTCATCGGCATGGCCGATGATAGGCCGGCGGTGTCAGAAGGACGTCGAGAAGCCGAAGCGGAGCGCCTGGAAGTTCTGCTCGCCGTTCATGTAGGTGAGGGTGAAGCGCGAGGGCATGCGGCCGCCGGTGGCGAGCACGATGCCGTATTCCTGCCAGTTCATGATGGCCCACTGCGAGCCGGCGACGCGGGTGTCCACGAAGGTCAGGCCACCCTGGAGCGGCCGGCCGAGCACCTCGCCCAGCGGACGGGAAATGGAGAGGCCGTTGCGGTAGAACTGGTTGTGCAGGTTGTAGTCCACCGAGCCGCCGCTCCAGTTGTAGCGCTCGGTCTGGTAGTAGGCGATGGTATTGGTCATCGCCAGGGTATAGGTCGGCGACAGCGCGTAGCGGAAATCGCTGGTCACCGAGCCGCCGACGGCCTGGGAGCCGCGGCCGAAGCTTTCGGAGCCGGCGATGCCCCAGCGGAAGGCAGGCGTCACGTTCCATTCAAAATTCTGCCCGCTCAGCACCTTCTGGCGCAGGCCGATGGCGGTCGAGCCCTGAAAGACGCTGGTGCCGCTGACATCCACGAAGGACATCGGCGCATCCAGGAAGATCTCGGAGCCGGTGCTGGCGATGTAGTAGGAGCCGCGCAGCGGCGCCGTGAACACCCGCGTATCCGCGCCGCCCTGGGTTGTGGCGATGATGTTGGCGCCGAGGCTGAAGCGCCAGCCGGCCTCGCGCGGCTGGTTGACGCCGAGCAGCCCGCCCGAGGGGGCGGAACCCGCTAGGTAGTCGGCCGCGACCATCTGCGGGATCAGGGCGGAGGGGTTGCCGGCGATGGGGTCGGAAATGGTGAAGCGGACGGCGCTCTGGGCGATGTCGTTGGCCGTCAGGGTGGGCGCGGTGCGGACGGCCGCCGGAAGCTGGGCCAGGACGGAAGCCGGCAGCGAGGAGACCGGCGTGGCCACGCTGGTGTCGCCCTGGAAGAAGGCGCGGACATTGTTGACCGCGCTGCCGGCGGTCGCGGCGGTGATGGCGACCGCTTGGCCGGTGCTCGGATTCACCAGCACGGCGGTGGTCGTGCCCTGGGGGACGATCAGGGTCAGCGGCTGGTTGTTGTAGTTGATGTTGGCGTTGATCGGGGTGCCCGGGGTGTAGCCAGGGAAGCTGGCGGCCAGGCCCGGCCCGGTCAGTTGGGACAGCGCGCTTTGGAGACTGGAGAAGTTGAGGGTCTGAGTGACGCCGCCCACGGTCGCAGTAATCTGGACCAGCTGGGCCTGGGCGGATGGCGCCAGGGTGAGCGCAGCAAGCACAACGCCTGTCAACAGAAGTTTGTGCTTCACTATCAAGGCTCCGGCATCAGATGTGCCGCAACTGGTGTCAGAAACTGGGCCTTTCCGCAATGCACCGCCGTTGAAATGGCAAACATATGTGTCCCGAGTGTTGCGAAAATGGCACGAGTTCATATTATTACGAAACGAGGTAAGCCAGATTTATATTTATGGGCATTAGCGTTGATGAAATACATGCGAAAAAACATATTACTCTAAGAGGCCGTTTGAGAACTCTTGTGGTCGGTTTCGCGGGTCTTTTCCGTGCCTGGTGCGTTGCCGGATTTGCCGATGCCACCAGCATGGGCGGCGTCCGCCGCCTTCCAGGCCCGAAAAATCCCTCGTGAACCCTCCCGCCGCCGGAATTCTCAAACGGTCTCTAACATGAGTCCGATCGGGACCATTTCGGGAATCACGCGTGTGGTGAAGATGCGCAGCGTGTCGCGCGCGGTGGCGAGCGCCTCGGCCGGCGGTTCCGGCGACGCGACGAGGTGGGTGCGCAGCCTCTCCGCCTCAATGGAGGCGGCGGCCAGCGCCGCATCGCGCAGGGCCGCAATCCGCCCCGTCGCCATCATCGGCGAGAGCGACGTGTAGAGCGGCTTCAGAAGCGCCGGCCAGGTCGCCAGATGGATGTAGAGCGTGGGGATCACGCCGCCCTCATGCCCGTGCAGCGCGCCGAGCGCGCGCACGTCGCGCGCTACCGCCGCGGGCAGGGCGTTGAGCTTCGGCAAGGGCGGGGGCTCGGGCAGCATCGCCACCGGCGGGCCGGCCGGCGGTGGCGGCGCGTCGCCTTGCTTCCCGCGCAGCAGTGCCGTCAGCAGGATGAGGTTGCTGAGGTTGCCGCGGTTGTAGGCGGCGGCGAGGGAAGACGCCTCGGCGCCCATCGACAGGCTGGGCACGGAGAGCGCCGCCACCACGCGCTCGCGGGCCGCCGGCAGCAGCGGCAGCGCGGGACGCACGGACTCCCAGGCCCAGGGCAGCACCCCGTCCAGCGCCGCGAAGTGGCGCCAGATGAGGTTCACCAGCGGCAGGCCATAGGCCTCCCGCAACTTGTTGTAGATGGCCGTGACCTCGGGGGGCGCATCCGCCTCCCGGACCTCGACGATCACTTACTTCCGCCGCTTCTCGACCAGGACGCCGGCCTCGGCGAGGCGGCCGATCTCCTCTTCGGAGAAGCCGTATTTCGCCAGCACCTCGTTGGTGTGCTGCGCGAATTGCGGCGGCGCGGCGCGGGTGCCGCCCGGCGTGCGGCTCAGCTTGATAGGCGTGCCGAGGCCGACATAGCCGTCCTTCTCGGTGACCATGTTGCGGTGCGCGGTGTGCGGGGCCGACATCGCCTGGTCCACGCCGTAGACCGGACCGGCCGGCAGGCCCGCCGCCAGCATGCGCTGGCACAGGTCGATGCCGTCCTCGTCGGCGAAGCGTTCGTTCAGGATCTCCGTCAGCGCCGGCTTGTTGATCACGCGCGGGCCGTTGGTGGCGAAGCGCGGATCGGTGCCGAGCTCCTCCAGCCCGAGGAACTTGCAGAATTTCTTGAAAGTCGGATCGTTCCCGCAGCCGACGAAGATCTCGCAGGTCTTCGTGGTGAACTTGGCGTAGGGCGCGAGATTGGGATGAGGATTCCCCGTCGCGACCGGGCGCTTGCCATTGAGGAAGAAGTTGGCGGCATGCGGGTGCAGCAGCGCCATGCCGCAATCGTGCAGCGTCATGTCGCAATACTGCCCCTGGCCCGACTTCTCGCGCTCCACCACGGCCATGAGGATGGCGATGGTGCTGAACAGCCCGGTGGCGATATCCACGATGGGCGTGCCGAGGCGCGTCGGCCCGGAATCCTCCGTACCGTTGATCGACATGAGGCCGACCATCGCCTGCAGGATCGCGTCGTAGCCCGGGAAGCCGCCAAGCGGCCCCGTCGCGCCGAAGCCGGAGACGCGGCAATGGATCAGCCGGGGGAAGCGCTTGGCGAGCACCTCCTCGTAGCCGAGGCCCCACTTCTCCATGCTGCCCGGCTTGAAGTTCTCGATGAGCACGTCCGCGCCCTCGAGCAGGCGCAGCAGCACCTCGCGGCCCGCGGGCTGCGCGAGGTCGAGGCCGACCGACTTCTTGTTGCGGTTCACGCCGAGGAAGTAGGAGGCGTCGCCCTGGGCGTCGAAGGGAGGGCCCCAGTCGCGCACTTCGTCGCCCTGCGGCGGCTCGAGCTTGATGACGTCGGCGCCGTGGTCGCTGAGGACCATGGTGCAGTAGGGACCGCCGAGCACGCGGGTGAGATCCACCACGCGCAGCCCGGAGAGGGCGCCGGGGCCGGTGGCCAAGGCGCGGCCCTCGGCCATGGGCAGGGCGTCGTTCATGCTATTTATCTCCGCCTAATTGTCTTAATATATCGTCCAAATTTGATGTTATTTGAGTCGAGAGGCTATCTAATCCAGGGAATAGAGAGTGTTCATTCATTCCGAAGACTTCAAGTTCTTTCTTTATGGCGCGCATGTATTTTTTCGGTATGAAGTACATCGTAGGCTTCCTGCAGATGTTTCTTTAGATTTTCTTTCGTCGAGAAATCTTGGAGGTTCTACAGTAAGAATTGATCGCTGAACCAGCATCCTGTGATCTAAATATCCGGGCCTTATAGCTTTGATTTCAGTAATCGCGAACGGATCCTCGCCTCGAGAGACATCAACATATTTTAACCCCGGGCGCATTGCATAGATAACGCCATCTTCAATGGTTTGGTTTAAATTCCTCACCGCAAAATATAATGCCACCAGTGGATTTTCTGTCCAATCGAGTAGGCGAGTGGGAACACCAAAATGTTGAGCCAAAATTAGCCATTCCCAGTCATTTTGCGGAAGAGACGAAAGAAAAAAACGAGATCTTCTTTTAAATTCATTCAATACATAGCGCTCTAATTCGATGTATCGTGACTTGTCTACATTACGTCCTAAAAAAATTCGATGAATGGTGGCTTCTACCATCCAGCTTGCTTGGTGTTGTCCGCGAAAAATCCAATTGCCTACATCATCGCTTTCGATTAATTTAAGTACATCGGCGGCGGATTTTATAACGATTTTTTCGTTTTTTGTGATCGATTTATCGAATGAATAAAATATATTTTGCACGATATATTTTTTATTTTTTAATATATAAACGTCATTTCCATTAATGTAGGTTTTTTTGAAGCCAAAATGACTTAAATAAGAATCCGTTAACACGAACGCTTTTGATGTAATTTCTTCATTCTTAATTAACTCCAAAATCTTGCTTTTGTCGATATCTGATATAGGCCGAGCAATACAATCGAATGTATTGAAACCGAGGTCTCCTTCCAAAAACTTAGCGGCGCTGCGAGCTGTTCTCGCCATAACAAAGCTATTCTCGTAGCGCGCTGGCGCCTGTACCCAGAAAAGCTTCATACGTAGGAATTGGATACCCGATAGGTAGGCACCAAGCTGATACGAGTGGAGATCACGCAGCCTGCTTCCTGTTGAACACCCGGGCGCAGAAGTCGGGATAGGTTTCCATCATCTCGTTGCAGACCGTGCCGCGCAGCAGCGCGAGTTCCTCGTCGGTCGGCGGCGTTGTCTCGGGCACGGCGCCGTCCACGTCGAAGGCAAAGCCCGTCATCGCGCGCACGCTCTCCACCGTCTCGCCCGGATGCACCGAGGCCAGCGAGAAGCGGCCGCGGTCGGGGTGGAAGGCGAAGACGCAACGGCCCGTCACCAGCGCCTGCGCATGGCCGCGGCGATAGACGCCCGGCTCGCTGATCCCCGGCGCGGAAATATGCGCGACCTTCTCGACCAGCACGCGTGGGCTGTGCTCCTCGCGGAAGAGGATCGTGCGTCCCGTCATGAAGTACATGAAGGCCGAGCCGAAGCTGCCGGGGAAGCGCACCTCGCGGCCGGGCCATTCGCCGGTGCCGATGAGGTTGAGGTTGGCCTGCCCGTCGATCTCGCCGCCGCCCAGGAAGAAGAGGTCGACGCGGCCCTGGCCGGTGAGGTCGAAGAGCTCGCGCGTGCCCTCGGTGAAGGGATTTCCGCTCCGCTTGTGCAGCAGCGACAGCCGCACGGGATCGCCCTGCTTCACGGCGAGCCAGCAGGCCGCGGCCGGGATGGGGGAGGCGGCGCCGACGGCGATGTGGTGCGTCGGCACGGCGCGGATCAGCTTCGCCAGCGTGACGGCGAGCAGTTCTTCGGTGCGGTAGCTCATTCCGCGGCGACCGCGCGGGTTTCGAAGACGTGCTCCGCGCACCATTCGGCGAAGCCCGCATCCGTCTTGGCCGCGTGTGCATAACCCGCGACATAGGCGGCGTCGAAGCCGTATTCGTCGAGCAGCGCCGCCGGCCGCGCGCCGCGCTCGGCGATCGCGAAGGCGGAGATGTAGGTCGCGTTGATCGTCCCGGGAGCGAGCCTCTCGTCCTCCAGGAAATTCCCCTCGACCACGCGCTCCACCGTCACCAGCGCGCGCTTCGACGCATGCGCGATGGTCGCGCATTCGCGCCGGCGGCCGACATAGATGTTGCCGTGGCTGTCGGCCATCACGCCATGGAAGACGGCGATGTCCGGATGCAGCGCCGGCAGCACGACGATTTTCTCACCGGTTCCGAAGGGACTCTCGATCACCTTCCAGTCCGGCCGGTTCGCCAGGATGTCGCTGCCGATGATCCCGCGCAGCGGCATGAAGGGCACGCCCTTCTCGGCGGCCTGCAGCATGGTGTGGATGGCCGGGCAGGTGGCATCCATGATGGAGAGCTTCCCGGCCTTCAGCGCCGCCGTGAAGCGCGGCGCGAAGCCGGCCTCGCCGAGGCTCACCGCGCTGGTCTGCACCGTGGCCACGCAGCCCGCGCCGATCAGGATGTCGGTCGCGAAGCCGGAGACGGGCACGCCCACCAGCCGCAGGTTCCGCGCGCCGCGGCGGATCAG
>JAQGHZ010000156.1 GCA_028291485.1 Rubritepida sp.
CAGCTACCTCGGAGCGCTTAACGCAGGAGGCGGGAGCGGGTTATGCCACCGTCATTTCCTACTGACGCATCCAGCATCCTGGAAAGGGCTCGAGTAGTTTCGGGAGATCGATGTGTCCGGCCTGCCCACATCCGCAGCAGCGTGCCCAGGTATCCCCGCTCGATCTTCTCCGCCGCCGCCATCTCCGTGACCGAGGCATACCGCCCGTCGTCCAACAGCTTCTAATACCGGAACGCCCGGGCCAGTGCCTTCACCAGCGCAGGATCCACAGTAGGCTCGCGGCCCATTCCGCCGGAGACTAGCTCTGCCTAGCCCTTTGCAACACAGGCTCCCTTTGGGTGCCTACCTGTTCCTCTACATTGCACTCTACGCCGGCTGGGGCGCCCTGAGCCCGTTTCTTCCTGCCGTCCTCGCTCACCAGGGCGCGAACTCAGAGGAGGTGGGGGCGCTGCTTGCTGTAGCCATGGTGCTGCGGTTGGTGGCCATCCCGGCCACAGGCGTGCTGGCCGACCGCCTCGCCGCACCGCGACAAGTCCTGGCGGTGCTGCTCGTCGCCGCGGCCGGGCTTGCGCTCGCCTACGGTCATGTCGGCAGCTTTGCTGGCCTTCTCCTGGTCAGCGCCCTCCATGCCGCTGCGACAGGCCCGATCGGCCCGTTGCCGGACGTGCTGGCAGTCTCCGCCGCGAGCGCGCCTGGGCGCGAGGGCTTCAGCTACGGCTGGGTCCGGGGGGCTGGTGCGGCGGCCTTTGTCGGGGGTAGCACGCTCGCCGGCCTGGCCGTCGCGAGGACCGGCTCCCCCGAGGTCGTGCTCTGGCTCAACTCAACGCTCTTCGCGCTCGCGGCCGGCGCTGTGGCTCTGCTGCCGTCGGTGCAGGTCCGAGGCGGCGTGACCGAAGCGGGAGAGCGTGCGCCGAGCCGCGCAGCCCGGATCCGGGTGCTCCTCAACATCCCGAGCTTCCGGTGGCTCCTCCTCGCCGCAGGCCTGATCTCGGGCAGCCACGCCCTCTACGCCGGTTTCGTGACGCTGCGATGGCAGGCCGGAGGGCTAACGCCCGGCACTATCGGCCTGCTCTGGTCCGTTGCGGTCGGGGCCGAGGTGGTAGTCTTCTTCCTGCTCGGCCCGGTCCTGCTCGCACGCCTTGGGCCGGCCCGCCTCACGGCCCTGGCGGCAGCGGCGGGCGTGCTGCGCTGGTCGATCATGGCGATGACGACCTGGGTCCCGGCGATGCTGCTCGCGCAGCCGCTGCACGGGCTGACCTTCGCCGCGCAGCACCTCGCGGCCATGGCGCTCCTCGCCCGCATGGTGCCCGGGCATCTCGCCGCGACAGCCCAGACCCTCTACGCCTCGCTCGGCACTGGCCTCGTCACGGCCGCGCTGACCCTCGCCTCCGGCTTTCTCTACGCGCACTGGGGTGGCCAGGCCTTCTGGCCCATGGCCCTGCTCTGCGCGGCCGCCGTGCCGGTTGCCCTCAGGCTGCGGGCAGATCTGAGCCAGGACGACGATGCGAGTGGGCCAGTTGCTCGCTCCAGTTGATGGAGAATGGCTCCATGAGGCGCGGCAGCCCTGGTGCTGTGGGTTGATTGTTGTTCAGAAGTGCTTCGACGATGTCCGGCGCCAGTAGCGTGAGTTGAAGCACGCTCACCATCACAGGTCTGTCGCGCATCGAGCGCGCGTACCAAGCCTCCGACCGTCGGCGTTACCGGGTGCCCTGCCCGCAGTGCCACCAGCTCCAGGTATTGCGCTGGGGCCAGGTGCGCTGATCCGACGGGGATCCGCACAGCGCCACCTATCATTGCAAGGGTGCGGCGCTGGCTGGTCCGACGTCGAGCGCTCGGGGGGCGCCGCTGCCCGAGGGCGTGAAGCTGAAGCTCACCTGGAAGAGATTCCGTCCCGGAGTTCGAAAGCGCTGGAAGCGGTTTGCCCTGCCAGTTGGCAGATCGTGTCGGGTCGACGCCTGTCGGCTGCATCTGGGAAGCCCATTCCAAGCCTCCTGATCACAGCTTATACTAACGACGGCGTTTGAGAGCGCGCTCTCTCCGCCGGCGGCATCGGTTAACTGAGCGAGCCGCTTGAGGCGGATCATCCGCTCGCTTGCGTCCGCTCGGCTCCGAGACACCCCGCAGCTCGACTTTGGCCAGTTCGCCAAGAAATGAGAACAATCAATGGGTTGCTTTGGACGACCCGGCTTGAACTAAGCAATTGATCTTAAAGATCTTTCGAGAATTGACCAAAGTCGAGCTTAGCGGCAGGAGGTAAAAATGGCGACGAACGGCGGTTCCCTGCGATGCGCCGGGGGCATACTCGGCCAGCACCGTCACATATGCGCTTTCTTCAACAGCGCGGACGAGGAGCACAGGGTGCTTCGCTCGTTCATCAAAGACGGCTTTGAGCGGGGGGATAAAGCATTCCACCTCGTGGACCCCGATCTGCGGAAAGACCATCAGAGGCGGCTCGCCGAAGCCGGCATCGACGTGGCGCAGGCGATGAGTACGGGCCAGCTCGAGCTGCGGTGCTGGCAGGACGCTTACCTGCGCGGAGATTGCTTCGATCAGGACGCGATGCTTGCCTTGATCGAGGAGGTGCTCCAATCGGGGGCGGCCTCCGGATATCCGCTCACTCGACTCGTGGCGCACATGGAATGGGCGTTGCTCGACAAGCCAAGCGTCGGAGACTTGGTGGAATACGAGACACGCCTCAATTACGTACTGCCCAAGTATGATGATCCGGTGATCTGCGTCTATGACCTGTCGAAGTTCAGCTCCAGCGTGGTGATGGACATTATGCGGACCCACCCGGTCGTCATTATCGGAGAGGTAATGCAGGAGAATCCGTTCTTCATTCCTCCTGACCAGCTCCTGCTCGAACTTCGGGAGCGACGCCGGTCCGCACGAACGCAATAATCCGAGGGGGGGAGGTGCCAATGGGTCCCGAGGCCGACACGCTTCGGCTGCAAAGAGCGCTCCGAGACCTCGTGGCACTGTCGACCGTCCCGGCGGCATGGGTCGGGAGAGAACCGCCTGCCATCGCGGCCGGGCTCGCTGACGTGCTGGTCAGCTCATTGTATCTCGACTTCGCTTTTGTGCGTCTGTGCGATCCCGACGGGGGTGCCACTGTCGAGATCGCGCGAGGAAACGCATGGCGCGCATTTCCGGAATGGCTGCGGCAATATTTTACCGCCAACGACCGCCTGTCGCGCAGGCAAATCGTTCGCGACATCGGTGGTGGCAAGCAGGGAGGCCGCGGCATTGTCATTCCCGTCGGCGTCGATGCCGAGGGTGGTCTGGTTGCAGCGGCGTGCGATCGCGCGGACTTTCCCAGCGAAATCGACCAGCTTCTGCTCTCCGTGGCGGCGAACCATGCCGCGACGGCATTTCGGATGGCACGCCTCGTCCAGGATCACCGCCGCGCCGAGGAAGCGCTACGCGAGAGCGAGCGACAGCTTCGCAGAGCCCGCGACGAACTCGAGACGAAGGTGGCCGAACGGACCACCGAATTGCAACGCAGCGAAGCCTATTTGGCCGCAGCGCAGAGGCTGAGCCACGCGGGCAGTTTCGGCTGGGACGTTTCCAGCGGAAAGCTGTACTGGTCGGAGGAAACCTTTCGCATCTTCGAATGCGACCGAGCCGATCAACCGACCGTAGATCTCGCGCTCCAACGAACTCATCCGTACGACAGAGCCCGTGTTCAGCAAACACTTGATCGTGCAACGCAGGACAGGAAGGGTCTCGACTTTGAATATCGACTGCTGATGCCCGATGGAAAAATCAAGAATATTCATATCGTAGGTCATCCTGTTTTCGATGAATCCGGCGATTTCGTTGAATTCGTGGGAACCGTGATGGATGTGACCGAACGCCGGCGGGCGGAGGAAGAACGGCAGGCGCTCGCGCACGCCAGCCGCGTCGCCACCATGGGGCAGCTGACGGCCTCGATCGCCCATGAAGTCAGCCAGCCGATTGCCGCGACAGTCACCAACGCCCAGGCGGCCTTGCGCTGGCTGGGCGCCGACCCGCCCGATCTGGAGGAGGTCCGCGAAGCCCTCGATCGTATCGTCAAGGACGGCAGGCGAGCTGGCGATGTCATCGGCCGGATCCGTGCTCTCGTCGAGAAGTCGCCAGCAAGGAAGGCTGACCTGGAGATCAACGAGGCGATCCTCGAGGTCACTGCCCTGCTCCACGGCGAGGTGGTGAAGCACGGCGTCTCCATGCAGACTCGGCTGGCCGAGGGCCTGCCGCTCATCCACGGCGATCGAGTGCAGCTGCAACAAGTGATCCTGAACCTGATCATCAACGCCATCGAAGCAGTGCGTGGGGTCAGCGAGGGGACGCGCGAGCTGCTGGTCAGCACCGAGCAGGCCAGCGGAGACGGCGTGCTGGTTGCAGTGCGGGATTCCGGTCCGGGGCTGGATCCGGCGAAACTCGAGTGGCTGTTCGAGGCCTTCTACACGACCAAGCCGGGCGGCCTGGGCATGGGCCTGTCGATCTGCCGCTCGATCATCGAAGCGCACCGGGGCCGATTGTGGGCGAGCGCGAACACGCCGCGCGGTGCCATCTTTCAGTTTGCCCTGCCGCGCCATGCCATGGAGGTCCAGCCGGAGCAACCGCTACCAGCGGTCGCGATCACCGCAGGTCCGGTCGGAGGTTAACTGCCAGGCGGCGCGAAGCCAGGAACAAGCGTCGTCTTCGGCGATCTTGATGAAGCTTGTAGCGAGAGGTCTCGCGACCACGATCCATTGTGACTCGAAGCTGATCTCTGGGTTGGAGATCGGCATTGATGCGCAGACTACGGACGGAGGAGGATTGGGCCTTCTTCGAGCCCTCGTGGTATCTGCAAGGTCGCTCGGCGGCCAGCCTGCCCGCGACCATCGGTGGGTGGTGGACGCGATCTTCTGGATCGCGCGTGCTGGTGCGCGTGGCGCCACCTGCCGCTGATGCCGCCGAAAGATCCGAGCTTGCGCTGCTCGCGCGCTCGGCTCCCAACTCGGCCGGCCAAGGTGTCGGACCTCGCGTGTGGCAGCCAGCGAGCGGGAATGCGCCAGATCCTCGCCTGGTCGGCCAGCCACTCTGGCCGCAGCGCCCGCCCACCCACCCAGAGAACGTTGTCGTCACGGTTCCTATCGCTGCTCCAGTCGATCCCCGAACAGACATTCTCTCGTCGATCGGCACCGCGCTAAGGCCCACGTTTGGCCGAGGTTCGCGAGACAACCTTGATGGTTCGAACCCGGAACGAGGGTCCTTTTCTATCAGCGGATGCCGATTGACCGAGAGCATTCACCTGGTCGGCCAGGGATAGCGACGCGCTCGATGCCATGCTGCACAGGCTCACCCGTGGTCGCTGACAGCGCTGCTGGCGACGCTGGTGTTGCTTTTCGGTCTGCAGGGCGAACAGACCATCCGTCAGCCCACGGTGATGGTGCTACTCGCCGTTGCCAATCGTGTTGCCCGATACGTCGGATCCGCAGATGGGTGTCGGCCGCCCTGATGCCCGAGGCGCGGCCATGGTGGGCGGCGGCCGAGCGCGAGGCGGCGCACCCGCTCACCTCCCGGATCTCCGCCGCCTGGCGCGGCACCCGCGATTTAGCCCGTCGCGGGCCGCGTCGTCTTCGGGGCCCGCTGCCGGTGGGCCGGGGCGGGCTTCCGCTTCTCCTCCCAGGCGGCCTGCGCCCGATCCACCGCCTTCTGAGCGGCGTTTACCTTTCTCTCGGCCTCTTCCGCCGCCTGATCGGCGGCTTCCTGCTCGATGAGAGCCTGCATAAGCCGGGCGTGTGCCGCGTCCAGTCGCCCGTCCCCGCTCGGCTCAAGCACAACGAGGAGTGGCCCGTCCTGAACCG
>JAQGHZ010000160.1 GCA_028291485.1 Rubritepida sp.
AGCCAGCGCAGGTAGGGGCCACGCATCGGATCGCCGATGGCGGGCGCGAGACCGGCTTCGGGGAAGCGGTCGGCCAGGTAGAGGAAGACCGCACCCTGCTCGGTGATCAGCGCCTCGCCGTCCTGGACGGCGGGCACCTTGCCCATGGGGTTGATGGCGAGATAGGCCGGCTGCCGGTTCTCGCCGGCCTTCATGTCCATCACGTGGAGATCGTAGGGCACGCCCAGCTCCTCCATCAGCGACAGGGCGCCGGTCGAGCGGGTGTTGGGCGAGTGGTGCAGGGTGATCATTGCAGCCGCATCCCCTGCAGGCGGATGATGCCGTCCGGCACGTTCACATAGCCCTGCAGCCGCGCGGTGTGCACGACGATGTTCTTGCGGTGCCAGAGGTAGATGCGGTGGCGGTCCTGCCGCAGCGCGATCTGCCATGTCTGTGCGTAGAGCTCGCGCCGCTTTTCCGGATCGGGCTCCAGCCGCGCGGCGTCGAGCAGGCGGTCCACTTCGGGGTTGGAATAGCGCCCGTCATTCTGCGGCGCGCCGGTGTGGATGAAGGTCCAGCTGTTGCCGTCCGGATCCACGCGGCCCGACCAGCCGAGCAGGTAGAGCTCGAAATCGCCGCGCGCGGCGGCCTGGAGGCTGCTCGCGAACTCCATCGTGTTGATGCGCAGGTCGAAGCCGGCCTCGCGCACCATGGCCTGGATGACCTCCGCGGCCTGGCGCAGGTCGGGGCTGTTGGGGACGGTCATCTCCACGCGCAGCGGCGTGGTGACGCCGGCCTCGCGCAGCAGGGTCCGCGCGCGCTCGAGGTTGCGCGGCTCGGGCCGGAAATCCCGGACGTGGAAGGGATTGGCCGTTGGCACGGGCTGCGAGGCCGGCGTGTACATGCCCTCATAGACCACCTGGTTGAGCGCATTGCGGTCGATCGCCAGCTCGAAGGCCTCGCGGATACGGGGATTCTGGCCGAACGGCGTCTGGGAGCGCGCGCCATTGCCGATGTTGATGGTGATGGACTGGTAGCCAAGCTCGTCGCTGATGGAGACGCGGAGGCGGCTGTTGCGGCGCACGGCCGGCACGTCGTCGGGATCGACCGACTGCACCATCTCCAGCGCGCCGGATTGCAGGTTCGCCAGCCGCACCGTGCTGTCCGAGATGATCTGGTAGGTGACGCGGTTCAGGTGGATCGCCGCGGCGTTCCAGTATTCCGGGAAGCGCTCCACCACGATGCGGTCCTGCGCCACGCGCTCGACGAAGCGGAAGGGCCCGGCGCAGACGGGGCGGATGCCGAAGTTGCGGCCCGCGGCCTCGGCGGCCTTGGGGCTCACCATCATGCCGGCGCGGTCGGTGAGCTGGGAGAGGAAGGGCGCCGAGGGTGCGCGCAGGCGGATGCGGACCTTCAGCGGGTCCACGACCTCGACGGCCTCGATCATGTTGATCTCGCCGCGCCGGAAGCTGCCCTGCAGGTTCATGTGCCGGTCGAGGTTGTAGCGCACGGCCTCGGCGTCCATCGGCTCGCCGTCGTGGAAGCGCACGCCCTCGCGCAGCGTGATGAGCAGGGTGCGCGGGTCTTCCCAGGTGTAGGCGGTGGCGAGCTGGGGGACGATCTCCAGCCGCTCGTTGATGTCGAAGAGCTTGTCGCAGAGGCTTGCGAAGACGATGCGGCCGACGAAGGTGCGCGCCAGCGTCGGGTCCATGATGTCGGGATCCTCGCGCAGGCCGATGCGGAGGTTCTGCGCGTTGGCGGCGCCAGGGGCGGCGGCGGAGACGCCCAGCGCGGCACAGGCGGCGAGCAGCAGGCGGCGGATCATGCGATGGGCTCCCGGTTGGTCGAGAAGAAGCTTTGCAGGTGCGCGAGGCGGGCGTCGGCGGCGGCCTCGCGGATGGGTGTCGCGGCGGGAAGGCTATCCTGGAAATGGCAGGCGGCGATATGTGCTGTCTGGCCGGCCGATTCACGGCTCCGGGCTTCGCCCTCCGCCGATCGGACGGCGTCGCCGACCAGCTCTGGCTCCTGCTCCGCGCAGAGGTCCTGCGCATACGGGCAGCGCGTGCGGAAGCGGCAGCCGGAGGGTGGCGAGACGGGGGACGGGATATCGCCCTCCAGCAGCTTCAGCGCGCCGCCCTGTCCCGGCACGGCGGCGAGCAGCGCGCGCGTGTAGGGATGCCGCGGCGCCCGAAAGATCTGCTCGGCCGGCGCTTCCTCGACGATGCGGCCGAGATACATCACGTCCACGCGGTCCGCGATCTGCCTGACAACGCCGAGATCGTGGCTGATGAGCACGAAGGTCAGGCCGAGGTCGCGGATCAGGTCGCCCAGCAGGTTCACCACCTGCGCCTGCACGGACACGTCGAGCGCGGAAACGGGCTCGTCGCCGATGATGAGGCGTGGCTCGCTGGCGAGCGCGCGGGCGATGGCGATGCGCTGGCGCTGGCCACCGGAGAACTCGTGCGGCCAGCGGCGGGCGAGCTCGGGTCGCAGGCCGACGCGCTCCAGGAGCTCCGCGACGCGCGCCCGCTCGCGGCCGCGATGCAGCCTGTGCAGGATCAGCGGCTCGGTGATCGCGGCCTCGACGGTCATGCGTGGGTCGAGGCTGGCGAAGGGGTCCTGGAAGATGAGCTGCATCTCGCGCCGCTTGGCGCGCAATGCGGAAGGGCCGAGCGCCAGCACGTCCTCGCCGTCGAAGCGGAGCATGCCGCCATCGGGCTCGATCAGCCGCAGTGCGAGGCGGCCGAGCGTCGACTTGCCGCAGCCGCTCTCGCCGACGATGGCGAGCACGCTGCCCTGCGGAACGGAAAGCGACACGCCGTCCACCGCGCGGACCGCGCCGCGCTTGCGGCCGAGGCTGTCGCGGAAAGGGAAGTGCTTCACCATCCCATCGAGTTGAAGAAGGGGCGCTTGGCTGGGCGGCCGATTCACGCCCTCGCTGGCGCTCGTGCGATCGGACGCCGTCATGCGGCGAGCGGCGCCCGGTGGCACGCCGCGAAGTGCTCCGGCGTGATCTCGCGCAGCGGAGGCGTCGTCGCGCAGATCGCGATCGCGAAGGGGCAGCGCGGCGCGAAACGGCAGCCGGGCGG
>JAQGHZ010000163.1 GCA_028291485.1 Rubritepida sp.
TCGGCCGCCTCGGCGATCCTGGAGACCGTCCACGCCGAGGGCTGCAACGGCGCCGCCTGCCACGCGCAGATGTACATCATGGGCACGATCCTGAAGCACGGCTCGCCCGAGCAGAAGCAGCGCTACCTCCCCGGCATCGCCGAGGGCACGCTGCGCCTGCAGGCCTTCGGCGTCACCGAGCCTACCAGCGGCACCGACACCACGGCGCTGCGCACCACGGCCGTGCGCCAGGGCGACAAGTACATCGTGAACGGCCAGAAGATCTGGACCAGCCGGGCCGAGCACTCCGACCTCATGCTGCTGCTGGCCCGCACCACGCCGAAGGATCAGGTCGACAAGAAGACCGAGGGGCTCTCGACCTTCATCGTGGACATGCGCGCGGCACTGGGGAACGGCCTCACCATCCGGCCGATCCGCACGATGATGAACCACAATTCCTGCGAGGTCTTCTTCGACAACATGGAGGTTCCGGCGGAGAACCTTGTGGGCGTCGAGGGCAAGGGTTTCCGCTACATCCTGGACGGCATGAACGCCGAGCGCCTGCTGATCGCCTCAGAGAGCATCGGCGACGCCAAGTGGTTCACGCAGAAATCGGTCGCCTATGCCAAGGAGCGCGTGCTCTTCGGCCGGCCGATCGGCCAGAACCAGGGCGTGCAGTTCCCCATCGCCAAGGCCTACGCCCAGATGCGCGCGGCCGAGGCCCTGCTGCACAAGGGCCTGGAGAAGTTCGAGGCCGGACTGCCCTGCGGCGAGGAGGCGAACACCGGAAAGATGCTCGCCGCCGACGCGGCCTGGGCCGCAGCCGAGGCCTGCGTGCAGACCCATGGCGGCTTCGGCTTCGCCGAGGAGTACGACGTGGAGCGCAAGTTCCGCGAGGCGCGGCTCTACCAGGTGGCGCCGATCAGCACGAACCTGATCCTCAGCTATCTCGGCGAGCACGTGCTCGGCATGCCGCGCAGCTACTGAAACAGGCCTTGACCTTCCCATAGGGTGAAACCCCATCTCGGGGGCGGAACGCGACGGCGGCGATCGCCGCGCGTTCCGACCGTCAACGAGATGAGGACCGCCGCGATGCCCCACACGCCCAAGCTTCTGGCCGCCACTCTCGCCCTCGCGATCGGCGCGAGCCCGGCCTTTGCCGCCGTCGAGGAGGCCTATCAGCCCGGCGAGGCGGCCATCACCAGCACCTGGTTCGCGCTCCGCTCCGAGACGGCGCAGCGCGCGGACCGCGACTATGTCGCCGGCATGCTGCCGCACCACGCGGGCGCGCTCAGCATGAGCCGCGATTACCTGGCCGATCCCGGCCGCAGCAGCCCGCTGCTGGAGGCGCTGGCGCGCGCCATCGTCACCAACCAGAGCTTCGAGATCGGCGTCCTGGACGCCGTGGCGCAGAACCTCGACGCGGCGCCGATGCGGCTGCCCTTCGGCGTGGTGCTGCAGCCGGTCGCGACCGAGGGCCTGACCCAGTCGCAGCGCTTCCTCCGCGCGCCCGTGCCCTCGCCGGCCGGCTATGCCGTCGGCCCCGTCAGCGCGCGCGACGTGCTCTTCGCCAAGGCCATGGCGATCCACCACGAGGCGGCGGTGCAGATGGCGCGTGCCTACCACGCCAATCCGGCGGCGAAGAACGGCTTCCTCGGGCTGATGAACGTCGACATCGTGACCGACCAGACGCAGGAGATCGCGCTGATGCAGATGGTCGTGGATGCCCATGCCGGCGACGCCGACGCCATCGTGCCGGACCGGTCGATGATCCACGGCATGGAGGGCATGAACCATGGGGCGCACGCCGGCGCCGGCCCCGTCACGCCCGTAGCAATGCCCGCTGGGGTGCCGGCGGCCGAGCCGCTGCCCGTCGCGCCGTCACCCATCCGCGCCCGGCCGCGCCGTCCGGCCCCGGCCGCCGCGAACGCGCCGATGCCGGCGGGCGACCCGGACGGGCACGCCAACCACCCTCGCTGAGGCCGGCATCACTGAGACCGGCATCACTGGAGCCCGCATGACCCTTGCGCCCACGCGCCGCATTGAAAGCCCGTGGGAATCGCCAGGAAACTTCCTGCCACCCTTGGCGCGGATCAGCGCGCCGCGCTCGAAGGCGTCGATGACGACCTCTCCAGACCAAGCTCGTAAATGTCACTGCCGGCGCGATTGGCGGTAAAGGAAGGACGGCGCGCCTAAGCCACCCGCTCCGTCTCCGGCTCCAGGTCCACATTCACCTCCAGCCGATGCGCGCCACCGCCCAGCAGCACGCCCCGCACCGGCGAGATGTCGGAAAAATCGCGCCCCCAGGCCAACACCACATGCTCGTCGCGCACCACGATCCCGTTGGTGGGATCCAGCTGCACCCATTCGTCGCCGGTCCAGGCCGAGACCCACGCATGCGACTGGTCCGCCCCGCGCCGTCGGGCCTGCCCCGCAGGCGGCCGTGTGCGGACATAGCCAGAGACGTATCGCGCCGGCAGTCCCAGGCCGCGAAGGCCGGCCAGCATGAGCTGCGAAAAATCCTGGCAGACGCCGCGCCGCATCCGCAGCACCTCGGCGATCGGCGTGGTGATGCTGGTCACGCCCGCCTGGAAGGTGAAGTCCCGCCGCATGCGGGCATTGAAGTCGAGCAGCCCCTCCAGCACCGGCCGCCCGGGCGGGAAGCTGGTCGAGGCATAGGCGGTGGCATCGGCGAGCAGCGGCACATAGAGCGTCGGCAGCAGGAAATCCGCCGTCTCGGCGCCTGCGCCGGCAGCGGCGATGGCCTCCCAGTTCCGGGTGCGCGCGGCGGGCGGCGGCTCGGGGAAATCCACCTCGACGAGGGATTCCGCCGTCACCTCGAAGGCCGTGTGCGGCGCCACCAGGAAGAGCCGCGTGGCGGCGTTGCCGAAATGGTCGTGGGTCTCGGTGTGGTGATCCGGCGCCGGCAGGCAGGTGAGCCGCGCCGAGAGCACGCGCTGCCCGGGCAGGGTCCGCGGCTTGAGGTGCAGCAGGTGGGAGGCGAGGTCCACCGTGCGCGCATAGTCGTAGGCCGTCCGATGGCGGAGGCTGTAGATCATGCGGAGACTGGAAGCGGGCGAGTCATCCCCCCACAATGCCGGATGAGCGGCGGCCCGGCTATCACGGAACGATAAAGCTCTCTCTCAGGCCTCCCCCTCTTAGGCTTCCCCCCTCTTAGGCTTCGATGACCGCCGCCTCGCCCGTGTCCACGCCGACGGCGCGGGCCGCGGGCAGCAGGGCGAAGTAGCGGCGGGCCACGACGTTGGAAAGCTCGCCGATCTCCGCCGCCATCTCCCTCAACAGGGACGGCAGGAGGCGGGTGGCCTCCATCGCCTGGTTCGGGGCGGCGAGCAGCATGGCCGTCACCCCCTCGGCCTGGGCCAGCAGGCGCTCGGCGTCGTGGGCCGGACCGTCCTCCTCGGCGAAGCCCGCGACCTCGGCCAGCGTGGCGCGGATGGCCTTGAGCTGGAAGGCCAGCCCGCGCGGGTTGGAAGGATCGGCGAGCACCAGATCCAGCGCGGGTGCCGGCTGCAGGACGGCCAGGTAGCGGCTGCGATAGGTGATGACGCTGTCGCAGAGCTCCAGCACCAGCCGCAGCCCGGCCTCGATACGGGCGGGCGGGGTGTCGAGCGCCACGGCGACTTCGGCGGCCACGGCCTGGGCGCGCTCGATGCGCCGGCCAAGCTCCAGGAAGAGCCGCGCGCCGCCGCGCACCATGTTCTCGGAGGCGATGCCGGCGACCGCATTCGCGAAGCGCAGCGACGGCAGCAGCGCGCGGGCGAGGTCGGGCAGCCCGGCCGGCGGTTCCTCCAGCGCCTCCAGCGCCTCCTCCGCCGCGCGCAGGGTCTGCTTGAAGGTCGCGTGCATGTCGGCCGTCAGCCGGTCGCGCACGGATTCCACGAGGCTGCCGATGCGGCCCTGCAGCCGTCGCACGGCGGGACTGGCCGTGAGCTCCAGCGCGCTGGCCAGCGCCGTGAGGCTGCCCGCGCTGGGGCGCGCCTCCTTGTCGATGAGCCCCGCCTCGCAGAGGCAGGTGGCCAGGGTGGAAAGCTCCGCCAGCTCGCGCGGCAACACGGCGCCGCGGCGCAGGCGCGCGATGGCGGCGCGCATCAGCCGGGCCGCGCGGTCCAGCCGCTCCACGTAGCGGCCGAGCCAGAAGAGGTTGTCCGCCACGCGTGAGGGAATGGCGCCGGAGGCGCGACTGATGGCGATGGGCGGGCCGCTCTGCGCCGCCGGGCCGATCATGGCCTCGGAGGGGTCGGCCGGCACCCAGACGTCCTTGCACCAGCCGCCCCCAGGCAGCCGCCCGGTGAGCGCGGCGCCTGCCTTCGCGACGCGCGCGATGCCGCCCGGGAGCACGTGCCACTGGAGCCCGTTCGAGACGGCGTAGAGGCGCAGCACGAAGGGCGTCGGCGTCAGCACCGATCCCACCAGGGAGGGCGCGACCGGCAGCAGCGGCAGCGCCGTCGCCGCCAGGCCGGCGGGCGGCGGGTTGAAGGGCGGGGTCGGCACCTCGGAGGCCGCCCCCTGCCCTGCCGGGCGGAAGCTCCAGGCCGCGTAGCCCTCGGGCAGCGGCGGCACGGGCGCGCCCGGCGGCAGCCAGTGCGTCGGCAGCGAGGGCAGCATGAGGGTCTCGCCCAGCACCTGCGGGCAGAGAGCTTCGAGGAAGGCGGCCAGCGCCGGCGCCTCGCCCAGCCCCGCGCCGGGCGCGTTCAGCAGCGTCAGCGCGCCATGGCGCACCGCGTCCAGGATGCCCGGGACGCCGCCGGCCGCATGGACCTCGGGCTGGTCCAGCGGGTCGAGGGTCGCGGCGTCCACGCGCGAGAGCACCACATCCACCGGCTGCAGCCCGGCCAGCGTCTTCAGGAAGAGCGCCCCGCCGCGCATGGTGAGGTCGCCGGTCTCGACCAGGGCGCAGCCCAGCTCGCGCGAGAGCACCACGTGCTCGAACCAATGCGGATCCTTGGTGCCGGGCGAGAGCAGCGCGATGGCGGGGTCGCGGGGGCCGTGCGGCGCGAGGCGGATCAGCGCCTCCTGCCAGAGCTCGAAGAAGGACGAGATGCTGCGCGGCTGCGCGGCGCCGAGGGCTTCGGCCATGGCCGCGCTGTGCAGCCGCCGGTTCTCGAGCAGTTGTCCCAGGCCGGAGCAGAGGCTGGTCCGGTCCTGCAGCACGGCCCAGCTGCCATCGGGCTTTCGCAGCAGGTCCGCGGCGTAGAGGTGCAGCATGGGCCGGCGCGGCAGCCCGCTGCTGCGGCGCACGGTGCGCAGGAAGGCGGGGCTGCCGAAGATCAGCGGCGCGGGGATATGCCCGCCGGCCAGCAACTCCTGCGGGCCGTAGAGGTCGGCGAGGACGGCGTCCAGCAGCCGTGCGCGCTGGGCCATGCCGGCAGCCAGCGCCTCGAACTCCTCGCCCATGATCGGCAGCGGCACGGGATCGAGCTTCCACAGCTCGCCCGCGGCGCCGGGCAACAGCGAGGCCACGCCGTCATCGGCCATGGCGCGCGAGAGCCGCTCGCCGCGCTCGGCCAGAGCCGGGCGGCCGAGGCTGCCGATGATGCCCATGAGGGCACGCCAATGGCCGCGGATGCGGCCGGCGCCGGAGACCATCTCGTCGGGACCGCCGGCGAGGAGGTCAGTCATGGCTTGCCTGGCCAGCGAAGGCGCGGAGATCCAGCGTGCAGGGATGCTCCAGGCTGCGCGTGGGCTCCGCCACGACGCGCGCGCCGGGCTGGTGGCCGAAGGGGACGAAGCGCGAGCGGCGGCGCGCCTCGGCCGAGTTCGCATTCACCGGGAAGGCCTCGTAGGCCATGCCGCCGGGATGCACGACCTCGTGCGTCAGGCCGCCGATCGAGCGGCCCGTCCAGCGATCGTGCACATCGAGCACCAGCGGGCCCTGCCCATGCACCGAAGGATGCAGCGCCGACGGCGGATCCCAGGCCTTGAAGCGGATGCCGGCGACGAACTCGCCCGCGCGGCCGGTTGGCTGCATGGGCACGGCGACGCCGTTGGCCGCGAGCACGAAGCGATCGGGCACCCAGTTGCTCACCTTGGCCTGCACGCGCTCGACGCTGCTGTCCACGTAGCGGACGGTGCCGCCGGCGGCCTGCTCCTCGCCCAGCACGTGCCAGGGCTCCAGCGCCTCGCGCAGCTCCAGCTCCATGCCCTCGACGGCGACCTTGCCGATCTGGGGGAAGCGGAATTCCAGGTGCGGCGCGAACCATTCGGTGTCGAGCGGGAAGCCGAACTGGCCCAGTTCCTCCAGCGCACCGGAAAAATCCTTGATGGCGTGATGAGGCAGCATGAAACGGTCGTGCAGGCTCGTGCCCCAGCGCACCAGCGACTGGCGATAGGGCGTCTGCCAGAAGGCGGCCAGGGCCGACCGCATCAGCAGCATCTGGGCGAGGCTCATCTCCGGATGCGGCGGCATCTCGAAGGCGCGGAATTCGACCAGGCCGCGGCGGCCGCTGGACGAGTTCGGATTGTACATCTTGTCGATGCAGAATTCGGTGCGGTGCGTGTTGCCCGTCATATCCGCGAGGATGTTGCGGAACAGCCGGTCGGTCGTCCAGGGCGGCGGGTTGCCGCCCATCCGGTCCAGCTCGCCGAAGGCGATGTCCAGCTCGCGCAGCGCGTCCATCCGCGCCTCGTCCACCCGCGGATGCTGGCTGGTCGGGCCGATGAAAAGCCCGCTGAACATAAAGCTCAGCGAGGGGTGGTTGTGC
The DNA here is from genome assembly GCA_028291485.1 of Rubritepida sp. Taxonomy (GTDB): domain Bacteria; phylum Pseudomonadota; class Alphaproteobacteria; order Acetobacterales; family Acetobacteraceae; genus Roseococcus. Next base: position 6,702 of record JAQGHZ010000163.1, read on the forward strand.
CAGAAGGAGACGAGGCTGCGCAGCAGGTCCGGGCGGCGCAGGAAAGGGCTGTCCTCGGCGCGCGAGGCGCCCATGACCACATGGTTGCCGCCGCCGGTGCCGACATGCTTGCCGTCCAGCATGAATTTTTCCGTGGCGAGGCCGACCTGGCGGGCCTCCTCGTAGAGCTGCTCGGTGCGCTCCACCATGTCAGGCCAGGAGGTCGCGGGGTGGATGTTCACCTCGATCACGCCCGGATCGGGGGTGACGGAGAAGCTCGGCAGGCGCGCATCCTCGGGCGGCAGGTAGCCCTCCAGGAAGACCTTTTGCCCCGTCTCCTCGGCCGTGGCTTCGACGGCGGCGACCAGCGAGAGCCAGTCCTCCACGTCGAAGAGCGGCGGGAAGAAGACGTGGATCAGCCCGTTGCGCGGCTCGACGCAAAGTGCGGTGCGGACCTGGGCCGGATCGTCCATGCCGATTTCGGGCGGGGCCTGCGGCGTGGGGCGCTGGTCGGCGGTGAGCTCGCCCTCCGGCGCGCCCGGCAGGCGCAGCGAGGCACGAAGCTGGTCGAGCAGCGGCAGCGCCTTGTCCGCCCCGGGCGAGAAGGGATCGGTTTCGGAACCCACCTCCATCGCCAGCTGCTCCGGATCGACCCAGGGCAGCGAGGAGAGCGGCAGGCGCAGGCCCATGGGCGCGTCGCCGGGGGTGAGGAACAGCGTGTCGTCGCGGAAGTACCAGCGGCCGGATTGCCAGCGGCGCTCGCCGCCCTGGACCACGCGGCGCAGCGGAAGAACCGAGCCGGCCGGTGCGGCCAGCCCGCCGCGGAAGAGCCGGGCGAAGCGGGCGCGCTCCAGCTTGTCGCCGAGCTTGGCGTTCTCGGCGACGACGTTCGCCGGCAGCCGGCTCTCACGCCAGAGGTAGTAGTGGACGTCCTCATGCGCGGTGCGCAGGAGGTCGGGCGGCACCTGCAGGCGCTCGGCGAGGAGCTTCCCGAAAGCCTCGGCCACTTCGCCGGTCGCGGTGCCCTTGTCGTCGTCCGAGGCGAGCAGCGCGGGGTTGCGCCACACCTTCTCGCCGTCCGCGCGCCAATGCGCCGAGAGCGCGAAGCGCGGCAGCGGCTCGCCAGGATATTGCTTGCCCTGGCCGGTATGGATCACCGCGCCCTTGGCCCAGAGCGGCGTCAGCCGCCGCAGCAGCCGGCCGGCATAGATGCGCTTGGTGGGGCCGAGCGCGTCGGTGTTCCACTCGGCCGCGTCGCGGTCGGTGGCGGCGACGAAGGTGGGCTCGCCGCCCATGGTGAGGCGCATGCCCTGCGCCTCGATGGCCTTGTCCACCTTCAGGCCGGCGGCCTGGATCGCGGCCCAGACGGCTGATGTGTAGGGCTTGGTGACGCGCGGCGTCTCGCGCAGGCGGGTCACGGCCATGTCGAAGCCGAACTCGGTCTCGGCCTTCTCGATGAGGCCCGAGATGGGCGCCGCCGATTGCGGATCCGGCGTCGCGGCGAGCGGAATGTGCCCCTCGCCCGCCATCAGGCCGGAGGTGGCGTCGAGCCCGACCCAGCCGGCGCCCGGCAGATAGACCTCGGCCCAGGCATGCAGGTCGGTGAAGTCGGCGGTGGGCCCCTCGGCGCCGCCGTCCACCGGCTTCTGGTCGGCCACGAGCTGGATCAGGTAGCCGGAGCAGAAGCGGGCCGCGAAGCCCAGATGACGCAGCGCCTGCACCAGCAGCCAAGCGGAATCGCGGCAGGAGCCGCGGCATTCGGTGAGCGTCTTCTCGGGCTCCCAGACGCCGGGCTCCATGCGGACGATGTAGGCGATCCTGCTTTGGACGAGCTGGTTCACCTCGACCAGCATGTCGACCATGCGCCGCTCGGTGCGCGGGATCCCGGCCAGCAGCGCCTTCAGCCCAGGACCGGGCGTCTCCACCTTGCGGAAGGGCGCGAGCTCCTGGTCGAGCACGGGGTCATAGGTGAACGGAAAATTTTCCGCTTCGGGTTCGAGGAAGAAGTCGAAGGGGTTGATGGTCGCCATGTCGGCGACGAGGTCCACCGTCACATCGAAGTGGGTCACTCTCTCGGGGAAAACGACGCGCGCCTGAAAATTGCCCTGCGGATCCTGCTGCCAATTGATGAAGTGCGGCTTGGGCGCGATCTTCAGCGAATAGGCGAGGATGGGCGTGCGCGCATGCGGCGCGGGCCGAAGCCGGATTGTCTGCGGTCCCAATGTTACGGCGTGGTCGTAGCGGTAGGTCGTCTTGTGCGTTAGGGCGACGTGAATCGACATGCGCGGTCAAAATCCCCAGCGGAATGCTAAACGGTGCCTTATAGCGGGTTTGCGGCCCGTGGCATCGGCGGGATTGCGCAATTTTCGCCGACGGGCCCATCCTGCACGCATGCATGCCCATTTCGCACCCACGGATTTCCTGATTGCACCCGGCGTCGCGCATCTTTGTGCGGGGGGCAAGACGCCCGCCTTGCGCACGCTGAACGACGCCATCGCCCGCTACCT
>JAQGHZ010000132.1 GCA_028291485.1 Rubritepida sp.
GCAGGGATTCCGCGCGATGGCGCATGTCGCGGTCGGAGCTTTCCGCATAGGGCGTGAGGCCGGAGAGGTTCACGGTGGCGCCGTCGATCTCGAAGCTCGCGGAGGCCAGCAGCTCGGTGTAGCGCGCGGTGAGATTCGACTCCTCCTCGAGGTCCGCGGCGATGGCGGGATCGAAGGTGGTGATGTCGGTCTCCCAGAGGCGCAGCACGTGCGGGCTGACCAGGGCCTCCACGCCCGTGCGATCCGGGTCGCCGATCAGGCGCTTCTTGATCGCGACCTCATGCTCCGTGGCCACGGGGGCCAGCGCGTCGGCGTATTCGCGCGCGGCCTTGGCCTCAGCGTCCCTGGTGTCCTGCGCAAAGCGGAGATGGACCAGCGCGCTCCAGGTGTCGGTGGAGCGGCGCGAGGCGTCCCATTCGGCGACGGCCTTGTCGCGGGGGCCGGCGTCGAGCAGCGCGGCGACATGCCCGGCTTCCGTGGCCAGGGATTCGGCGGTGGGCCTGGGGGCGGTGATCTCGTCGAAACGCATGTTCAGAACTCCGACATCAGGCGGCCGAAGCCGTCGAGCTTGTCATGGATGCCATTGGCGCGCAGCGCGTGCCACCAGGTGGCCGTGTTGATCGCGACGACCGGTTTGCCGAGGAAGAGCTCGGCCGCCGCCGCGAGGCGCACCATCGAGAGGTTGGTGCCGACCTGGAGGATGGCGTCGATGTCGTCGCTGTCCAGGGCGCGCAGCTCCTTCGCCAGCGTCGAGGGCGGGATTTCCGCGATGGCGGTCCAGCGGGCGCATTGCAGCGCGCGGTCGCGCACGACGGAAAAGCCCATATCGGAGAAGTAGCGCGCGACCTCGGCATTCATGCTGGGCCAGTAGGGCGAGAGGATCGCGATCCGCCTGATGCCGCCATAGGCGCTCAGCGCCGCCGCGCTGGAATGCGAGCCGACGCTGATCTTCACGCCGCTCTCGTCCTCGACGCTGCGCACGAAGCGGTCGGCGCCGGCCGCGCCGTCGAAGAAGGTGACGGAGCTCATGCCCATCACGAGGTAATCGGGCTTTGCGGTCATCACGCTGCGCACGGCGTCGAGCGTGTTGTTGCCGATGACCTCGACGCCGGCGCGGAAGGTCTCGTTGCTCACGGCGTCGGTGTCGGGCGTGAAGATGCGGCTGTAATGCGTGGTGACGCCGGCCGGACGCATCATGTCGAAATCGGGCTGGACCACGGTGTTGGTGGACGGGCCCAGCACGCCGAACTTTTTCCGCCAGCCCAGGATGTCGGGCATCGCTGTCGTCCCCCGCGAAATCGTGAGGAAGCTGTAGCGGCAGATGCGCCCCGGGTCAGCCCCAGCTCTCCTGCCGCGCGCCGGTCCGCCGGGCGGCCACCACGGGTGTGAGCTTCGGCAAGGGCCCCGGCTTGCCGAAGAGCCAGCCCTGGCCGAGATGCACGCCGAGGCCGCGCATCATCTCGGCGGATTCCTTGGTCTCGATGCGCTCGGCCACGACCTTGGCGCCGACGGCGACGGAGAGGTCCACCATGGCGGCGACGAAGCTGCGGTCCCGCTCGGTGCGCAGCGCGGCCTCGACGAAGGCGCCGTCCACCTTCACGAAATCCACACGGAAGGCCTTGAGGTAGCGGAAGGCCGCCGCGCCGGCGCCGAAATCGTCCAGGCAGACGGGGATGCCGCGCTCGCGCAGCGCGTCGATGCTGCGGGCGGCGGCGGCCTCGTCCTCGATCTCGGCGCTTTCCGTCAATTCGACCATAAGGCGCTTCGAGGCCTGGGGATGGGCGTCCAGCATCGCCAGCAGCTCGGCCCGGAAGGTCTCGCTCTGGAGGGACAGGCCGGAGACGTTCACGGCGATCCGCTGCCCGGTGCCGAGGCCTCCCGTATGGGCGGCGGCCGCCTCGGCCACGGCGAGATCGAGCTCCTCGGTCAGGCCGATGGTTTCCGCCAATGTCACGAAATCCTGCGGTCCTTCGCCGCGGCCGAGCAGGCTCTTCTCGGGCCGCAGCAGCGCCTCGTAATGGTGCAGCCGGCGGTCCGCGAGATCCACGATCGGCTGGTAATCCAGATGGAAGCGGCGCTGCGCGATGGCGCGGCGGATGGTGCCCGCGCGCTGGGTGATCTGGTGGACGAAACCGGACAGGCCTTCGGAGAAGCCGTCCGCCTCCAGCCTTTCGCGGCCGCCGCGGGTGAAGGCGGCGAGTCCATGGCGCAGCGCGCGCACCGCCTGGACGGGCGAGAGCGCGCCGGCCTGGAGCGGCAGCACCGTGCCGCTGATGGAACTGCCGGGAGCCAGCAGGGATTCCAGCCGCCGGGTGACGGCGGCGAGGTCGAGCTCCGTGTCGCCGAGCGCCGGCAGCAGGCCGAAACGGCCCGGCCCCAGTTCGGCCGTGAGGGTCGCTCCATGGGCGATGGCGGCATGCAGGTCCGGCGCGAGCAGGCCGGAGATCTCGATCAGTCCAAGCTGGATCGACGGCCCCCCGGCGCGCAGCCGCGTCTCGGCATCGCGGAGCAAGGCACCCGGTGTCGGCAGGGAGGGCGTGGGATCCAGCGCCAGAGGCAGCGGTCCGAGCGAGAGGCAGAGCCTTGGCGCCTCGCCCGCCAGGGCCAGGTGCAGGCCGGAGGCGACGAATTCGGTCTGCTCGCGGTTGGCGAGCCGCAGCACGGTCGGGCTCAGCCGGCCGCGCTCGGGCAGCAGGGCCAGGTTGGCGACGAAGCTCATGCGGTCGGCCGGGGCGATGAGATCCGCGACATCAAGGCCCAGGAAGGCCTCCGGCGCATCCCCGAACCGCAGGCGGAAGGCGCCGGCGGCGAAGACGATGCGCCCCTCCGGATCCGCCTCGATCAGCAGGTCGGCGGCGGCGAAGGCAAAGGCGACGAAGCGCTCGCGCTCGCCCAGCGGGCGCAGGGCCGTGGCGTCGGCGCCGTGCCCCTCTCCGTCATCCCGCATGAATCGCCTCCGAACACTCACAGGCCATTCTGGCAAGCTGTGGTGAACGTCGGGTTAAGGCCCGCCGGGTGCGGCCAGCGGCACGCCCGCCACTTGCACCAGCCAGGCCAGCCGCTGCCGCTGGGCTGCGCGCGAATGCCGCTTCGCAGCGCCCTCCGCCGCCTCGCCGTCGCGGGCACGCAACGCGGCGAGCAGCACGAGGTGCTCTTCATGCGCCTGCTCGGCCCGACCTCCGAACGTGAGCAGCGAGGGCAGCAGCGCCATGGTCGCCGAAAGCTGCTCCAGGCTGCGCAGCAGGTAGCGGTTGTGCGCGGCGAGGTAGAGCAGCCCGTGCAGCCGCTGGTTCACGGCGGCGAGCTTCGGCGCGTCGGCGAAGATCGCGGGTTCGCCCGCGACCAGCTCCTCCATCGCCCCGATCTCCGTCTCGCTGGCGTGCTGGGCGGCGAGGCGCGCGGCGGCGCCCTCCAGGATCTCGCGCATGACGTAGAGCTCGACCATCTGGCCATGGTCCGGCCGCGTGACGGAGAGGCCGCGCCGCGGCTCGTGGGTCAGCAGCCCCTCCGCCTCCAGCCTGGCGATCGCCTGGCGGATCGGCGTGCGCGACACGCCGAAGCGGGCGGCGAGGTCCGTCTCCGTCAGGCGCACGCCCGGCGACAGCGTGCCGTCACGGATGGCCTCGCGCACCCGCGCATAGGCTTCGTGGCCGCGTCCGAGCTGAGCGTTCCCGTCCATGCGGCGAAGCTAGCCCGTCTGGACATGTTCGGATACCGCCGGATACAAGCGTCGTGAATCGGGAATGGACAAGGCGGATGGACTTCACCCGCACCTATGACGTGCTGGTGGTGGGCGGCGGCAATGCCGCGCTCTGCGCCGCCATCACAGCCGCACAGGCGGGGGCGAGCGTCGTCGTCGCCGAGCATGCGCCTAAGCCCATGCGCGGCGGCAACAGCCGCCACACCCGCAACCTCCGCGCGCTGCATCCCAAGCCGACGGGCGTGCTCACCGAGAGCTACCTCGAGGAGGAGTACTGGGACGACCTGCTGCGCGTGACCGGCGGCCGCACCAACGAGGATCTGGCGCGCATGACCATCCGCGCCAGCCAGCACGCGCCAGGATTTCTGGCCGATTGCGGGGTGGTCTTCCAGCCGAGCCTCTCGGGCACGCTGAGCCTCAGCCGCACCAACGCCTTCTTCCTGGGCGGCGGCAAGGCGCTGGTGAATGCGCTGTACCGCACGGCGGAGAAGCTCGGGGTCGTCATCCTCTACGACACCGAGGTGCAGCACATCGAGGTGAAGGACGGCTTCGCCACCGAGGCCATCGTCTCCTGGCGCGGCTTTCCCGAGCGCATCCGCTTCAAGGCGGTCGTGGCCTCGGCCGGCGGCTTCCAGGCCAACCGCGAATGGCTGCGCCAGTACTGGGGCGACGCCGCCGACAACTTCCAGATCCGCGGCACACCTTACGCGCAGGGGACCGTGCTGAAGGACCTGCTCGCCAACGGCATCCAGGAGGTGGGCGACGCCACCCAGTTCCACGCCGTCGCCAACGACGCGCGCGCGCCGATGGTGGATGGCGGGCTGGCCATGCGGCTCGACTGCGTGCCCTTCTCCGTTGTCGTGAACAAGGACGTCGAGCGCTTCTACGACGAGGGCGAGGATGTCTGGCCCAAGCGCTACGCCATCTGGGGCCGCCTCATCGCGCAGCAGCCCGACCAGCGCGCCTTCGCCATCACCGACAGCCAGGCGCTGCACAACTACCTCCCCAGCGTCTTCCCGCCGATGAAGGCCAATACCATCGCCGAGCTGGCCGGGCTGCTCGGCCTCGATGCCGCGAAGCTCGGCGCCGTGGTCGACGAGTACAACGCCGCGGTGCAGCCCGGCACCTTCCACGGCAACAAGCTGGACGACTGCCGCACCGAAGGCCTCGGGATCGAGAAGACGCATTGGGCGCGCCGCATCGACACGCCGCCCTTCTACGGCCATCCGCTGGCGCCGGGCATCACCTTCACCTTCCTCGGCGTGAAGGTGAACGAGCGCGCGCAGGTGATGATGGCCGACGGCAAGCCGA
>JAQGHZ010000194.1 GCA_028291485.1 Rubritepida sp.
CATCGGCAAGTGGATCTGCTACGCGATCCTCGCCCTCGCGCTCGACCTCGCCTGGGGTTATGCGGGCATCCTCTCGCTCGGCCACGGCGCCTTCTTCGCCCTCGGCGGCTACGCGATCGGCATGCACCTGATGCGGCTGATCGGGCCGCGCGGCGTCTACGGCCACCCGATCCTGCCGGACTTCATGGTCTTCCTCGGCTATCAGCAGCTCCCCTGGTTCTGGCTGGGCTTCAACTGGTTCCCCTTCGCCTTCCTGATGGCGCTCGTCGTGCCGGGGCTGCTGGCGCTGGTGGTGGGCTACCTGGCCTTCCGCAGCCGCATCACGGGCGTCTATCTCTCGATCATCACCCAGGCGCTGACCTATGCGCTGATGCTCGCCTTCTTCCGCAACGACATGGGCTTCGGCGGCAATAACGGCTTCACCGACTTCAAGGAACTGCTGGGCATGCCGCTCAACAGCAGCTCCACACGCGCCATGCTCTTCTATGCCGCGCTGATTGCGCTGGTGCTGGTCTTCCTGCTCTGCTCGGCGCTGACCAGGACCAAGTACGGCCGCGTGCTGACCGCCATCCGCGACGCCGAGAGCCGGGTGCGCTTCCTCGGCTACAGCGTGACGCAGCACAAGCTCTTCGTCTTCGTGCTCTCGGCCATGATCGCGGGCCTCGCCGGCGCGCTCTACGTGCCGCTGGTGGGCATCATCAACCCCGGCGAGTTCAGCCCGGGCAACTCTATCGAGGCGGTGGTCTGGGTGGCCTTCGGCGGACGCGGCACGCTGGTGGGCGCGGTGCTCGGCGCTTTCTCGGTCAATGCGCTGAAGACCTGGCTGACCTCGGTGGCGCCCGACCTCTGGCTGATCGCGCTGGGCTGCCTCTTCGTGGCGGTGCCGCTGCTGCTGCCCAAGGGGCTCGTCGGATTGATTCGGCGCCAAGGGGAGAAAGGCAAGGTGAAGCCATGAACGCTCCCGAGGAACTCGCCGCGATGCCGCACGCGGTCGCGACCCAGGGGCTGTACCTGGACGGCGTCACGGTCGTCTTCGACGGCTTCCGGGCGCTGAACGGCCTCTCGCTCATCGTCGAGCCCGGCGAGCTGCGCGCCGTGATCGGCCCGAACGGCGCCGGCAAGACCACGATGATGGACTGCATCACCGGCAAGACGCGGCCGGGCTCGGGCATCGTGAAGTTCGGAGATCGTGACCTCACCCGCATGGACGAGGCCTCCATCGCCAATCTCGGCGTCGGGAGAAAGTTCCAGAAGCCGACGGTCTTCGACGCGCTGACCGTCTTCGAGAATCTGGAACTGGCCCTGAAGGCTCCGCGCAACCCGATCGCCTGCATCCGCTGGGTGCTGCGGGGCGAGGCGCGCACGCGCATCGAGAAGACCATGCTGGAGATCGGCCTGACCGTCCGCGCGCACGACCTCGCGGGCCTGCTGAGCCATGGGCAGAAGCAGTGGCTGGAGATCGGCATGCTGCTCATGCAGGACCCGCAGCTCCTGCTGGTGGACGAGCCCGTCGCCGGCATGACCGACCACGAGACCGAGCAGACGGCGGCCCTGCTGACCGGCATCGCCGGCCAACGCAGCGTGGTCGTCGTCGAGCACGACCTGGAATTCGTGAAGGCGCTGAACAGCAGGGTGACCGTGCTGCACGAGGGCAGCGTGCTGTCCGAAGGCAGCATCACGCACGTCCAGAACGACCCGCGCGTCGTCGAAGTGTACCTGGGGCGCTGATGATGCGGCGAATGATCTGCCTCACCCCGAAGCCCGCGCGACGCATCATCAGCTCCTTTGCTGCCGGGTCGATTCACGCGGCCGCTGCGCGGCCACGATCGGATCGGTTCCCATGCTAGCCGCCACCGACATCGACCTCTCCTACGGCGCCAGCCGCTGCCTGCGCGGCGTCTCGCTCTCCGTCGGCCCAGGCCAGATCGCCGCCGTCCTCGGCCGCAACGGCGTTGGCAAGTCGTCGTTGCTGCGCTCCATCATGGGGCTGGAGAAGATCCAGGGCGGCAGCGTGATGTGGGAGGGCAAGGAGATCCGCGACCTCGGCCCCGCCGAGCGCGCCCGCGCCGGCATCGGCTACGTGCCGCAGGGCCGCGAGATCTTTCCCTTCCTTACCGTGCAGGAGAATCTGGAGACGGCGCTGGCCGCCGCTCCCCGCGGCAGCTCCGTGCCCGGAGAGGTCTTCGACCTCTTCCCCATCCTGCGCCAGTTCCTCCGCCGGCGCGGCGGCGACCTCTCGGGCGGGCAGCAGCAGCAGCTTGCCATCGGCCGCGCGCTCACCGCGCGCCCGCGCCTGCTCATCCTCGACGAGCCGACCGAAGGCATCCAGCCCAACGTCATCAAGGACATCGCCAAGGTGATCCATCACCTCGCGAAGGACCGGAACTTCGCCGTGGTCCTGGTCGAGCAGTATTTCGAGTTCGCGCGTGACCTCGCGGATACCACCACCGTGATGGTCCGCGGCGAGGTGGCACTGGCCGGCCCGACGAAGGAGCTCGACGAGGAAGAGGTGCGCAAGCTCCTGACCGTGTAATCCTCCCGGGGAAGCGGAGGAACGCCCATGGACACGAGCGAGATTGATGCGATCCGCCAGTTGCTCGCCTCGAAGCCGCGGCCGGTCGGCTGGTCGGAGCGTCGGCAGCGCATCGACGAAGTCGGCTCCAC
>JAQGHZ010000209.1 GCA_028291485.1 Rubritepida sp.
GCGGTGCTGGACCTCAAGAATCCCGGTCTCGTGACCTCGCCGATGGTGGGCGTGGCCTATCTCTCGCCGGAGCCCGGCACGCCGCAATTCGTGCAGCTCGGCGCCAAGGTGACGCAGGGCCAGACCCTGCTGCTCATCGAGGCGATGAAGACCTTCAACCAGATCAAGGCCCCGCGCGCCGGCACGGTGACCCGCATCCTGATCGAGACGGGCACGCCGGTGGAATACGGCGAGCCGCTGGTGCTGGTGGAATAGCCAGCCATGGCGAGCGCCGCCCCCGATGAATCCGGCCGCACAGCGGCCGGCGCCGCCCAACCGACAGTCTCACCCGGTGCTCCCGTGGCGCGGCGAAGCCAAGCGAGCGGAGCGAGCGCGTCGTGCGGAACGCGCGCCTCCGGCGCGACGCGTTTGAGGGCGCAAAAAGACTCATGATCAAAAAAATCCTGATCGCCAACCGCGGCGAGATCGCGCTCCGCGTCCACCGCGCCTGCCAGGAGATGGGCATCCGCACCGTCGCCGTGCACAGCACCGCCGACGCCTCGGCCATGCACGTCCGCCTCGCCGACGAGAGCGTCTGCATCGGCCCGCCCTCGGCGCGCGACAGCTACCTGAACGTCGCCTCCATTCTCTCCGCCGCCACCATCACCGGCGCCGAGGCGATCCATCCGGGCTATGGCTTCCTCTCGGAAAATGCCGGCTTCGCGGAAATGGTGGAGGCGCACGGCCTCATCTTCATCGGCCCGACGGCCGCGCATATCCGCATGATGGGCGACAAGATCTCGGCCAAGAACGCGATGCGCGAGCTCGGCGTGCCGCTGGTCCCGGGCTCGAAGGGCGCGCTCGATACGCTGGAGGAGGCCCGCGAGGTCGCCGAGCAGATCAAGTACCCCGTGCTCATCAAGGCCGCCGCCGGCGGCGGCGGCCGCGGCATGAAGGTGGCGCACAGCGCCGACGAGCTGGAGGAGGCCTGGCGTGTCGCGCGGACCGAATCCAAGGCGGCCTTCGGCAACGACGCCGTCTACATGGAGAAATACCTCGACAAGCCGCGGCACATCGAGCTCCAGGTCCTGGCCGACAACCACGGCAACGTGGTGCATTTCGGCGAGCGCGACTGCTCGCTCCAGCGCCGCCACCAGAAGCTGGTCGAGGAGGCGGGCTCCCCCGCCTTGACCAGCGCCGAGCGCGATGCGCTGGGCGCCCAGGTCACCTCGGGCCTGCGCAAGATCGGCTACCGCAATGCCGGCACGCTGGAGTTCCTCTACCAGGACGGCCAGTTCGCCTTCATCGAGATGAACACCCGCCTCCAGGTCGAGCATCCCGTGACCGAGATGGTCAGCGGGATCGACCTGGTGCGCGAGCAGATCCGCATCGCCGCCGGCGAGCCGCTCGGCTACGGCCAGGAGGACGTGACCTTCTCCGGCCACGCCATCGAGTGCCGCATCACCGCCGAGGATCCGGTGACCTTCGTGCCCTCGCCGGGCAAGGTGAACACCTTCCATGCCCCGGGCGGGCTCGGCGTGCGCGTGGATAGCGCGCTTTACTCGGGCTATTCGGTGCCGCCGCATTACGACAGCCTGGTGGCCAAGCTCATCGTCCATGCGCCGGACCGCGCCCGGGCCATCGCGCGCATGCGCCGGGCGCTGGAGGAGATGGTGGTCGACGGCATCGAGACCACGCTCCCGCTGCACCGCCGGATCATGGCCGACCCGGAATTCCAGGCCGGCGACTACACCATCCATTGGCTCGAGCGCTTCGTCGGCCGCACGGACTGAGGCGGCCGGGGCTTGGCGGAGCAGTCCGAGACGCCCAAAGACCATAGACAGGCGTTCCGAAACGGCCGTGACGGTGTCTAGAATGGGCCCGTGGAACCCTCGAAGGCCAAGACCTCGCTCGCGCGCCACGCCCGCCCCGCCAATCCCGGTTGAGCGTCCTGATGTCGCGCCGGCAGATGGAGATCACGCCCGAGCTGATGCTCCGGGCCTACCGGATCGGCCTTTTCCCCATGGCCGAGAGCCGGGAGGCGCGCACCCTCTATTGGCTGGACCCGGAACAGCGCGGCGTCATCCCGCTGGAGGGCTTTCATCTGCCGCGCCGGCTGGCACGGCGAATCCGGCAGGCGCCCTTCCGCGTCACGGCGAACCGGGAATTCGAGCGCGTCATCGACGAATGCGCGGCCCCCCGGCCGAGCTCGCCCGAGAGCTGGATCAATGCCGAGATCCGCTCGCTCTTCCTCGCGCTGCACGAGCAAGGGCACGCCCATTCGATCGAAACCTGGCAGGGCGACGAGCTGGTGGGCGGGCTCTACGGCGTCGCGATGGGCGGCGTCTTCTTCGGCGAGAGCATGTTCAGCCGGGCCGACGACGCCTCGAAGATCGCGCTGGTGCATCTGGTGGCCCGGCTGCGGCTGGGCGGCTTCACCCTGCTCGACGCGCAGTTCCAGACGACGCACCTGGCCCAGTTCGGCACCGAGGAGGTGCCGCGGGCCATCTACAAGCGGCTGCTGTCGGTCGCGGTGGAGCTGCCCGCGCAATTCCTGGCCGCCCCGCCCGAGAACGAGCTGGCCGAGGAGATTGCGCGGCTGCGGGAGCCGGGAGAATAGCCGCCGGCTCGGCAAAGCCAGGCGCGCGGATCCCGCCCGGCGCCTGACGCGCTAAATCATGCGCAGCAGAGTGCCGTCCTTCCGGATCGCCTGATGAAAGATCACCGCCGCGACGTGCAGGCAGAGCAGCGCCACGATCGTCCAGCCGAGCCAGGTGTGCAGCATGAGCAGCGTGTTCCCGACGCCCTCATTGGCCTCCATGAACTTCGGAAAATCGATCAGCCCGAGATAGGCCGTGTCGCCGGCCTGCGGAAAGCCATAGGCGTTGGTCGTGAAGAAGCCGAGCACCGGCTGCAGGATCAGGGCCACGTACAGCAGGTGGTGCACCGCCGTGGCCGCGATGCGCAGCGGCGCCGGCAGCGCGGGGTCGAGCGGCACGGGGTTCCTCACCCGCCAGAAGAGCCGCAGCGCGGCCACGATGAGGATGGTGAAGCCGGCATTCTGGTGGATGGCGTAGAAGGCGCCCTTGCTCTCGTCGGTGAGGTGCTGGATCACGAAGCCCGTGGGCAGGGCGACGAACAGGAGTCCTGCGGTGATCCAGTGGAACCACTTCGCCGTCGAGGAATAGCCTTCCATGCGCGCCTCCATGCCTTCCCTCTTGGGAATGGTTCCGATCCTGTCATGAGAATCCACGCCGCGCACGCGGATTGGTCGGTCTCGCCCGGAAAGCGCTGGGCCTGTGTCGCCGAGGCCGATGGGAGCGGCTGGCGCATGGAGGCGCCGCGCCCGGCGCCGGACCTCGCGGCACTGGCGGAATCGCTGCGGCGCGAGGGAGTGCCGGCCGTGCTGGGGCTCGATCTGCCGCTCGGCGTGCCGCGGCTTTATGCGGCGCAGCGGCCGGAATCCGGCTTCGTCGAGTTCCTGCGCCGCCGCGCCGGCGATGTCAGCTTCTTCACGGTCAACGCGACGCTGGAGACGATCGGGCTGGAGGCGCCCTTCTATCCGATGCGTGGCCTCAAGGGGATGACGCGGGCGAGCCACGCGGCCGCGCTCGGCCTGCCTGGGGCGGAGGCGCTCCATCGCTGGTGCGACAGCGCCACCGCCACGCGGCCCGCCGGCGCGCCGCCCTTCTGGACCCTGGGCGCGAACCAGTCGGGCAAGGCGGGGCTTTCGGCCTGGCGGGAGTGGCTGGCGCCGGCCCTCGCCGAGGACGCGCCGCTCGACCTCTGGCCCTTTGCCGGCCGGCTGCACGGGCTGCTGCGCGCGGGGCGGCTGGCCCTGGCCGAGGTCTATCCGGCCGAGGCGCTGCGGCAGCTCGGCCTCCGGCTGCGCGGCAGCAAGCGCGACCGTACCGCCCGCCTGACGCTGGCCGAGCCCTTGCGCGAGGTCATGGCGCGGCTGCGCGTGACGCCCTCGGAGGCGCTGACGGCCGCCATCGCCGACGGCTTCGGCGCCGATGCGGCCGGCGAGGACCGGCTGGACTGCACCCTCGGCCTGCTCGCGCTCATCGCCGTACTGGACGGGGCGCGCGCCGACTTCATCCCGGAGGACGCGGCAGTGCGCAGCTGGGAGGGCTGGGTGCTCGGGCAGCATGAGCTGCCGGCCTGGCTCACTCAGCCGGCCGGCGCCTGCGCCACGTAGCCGGCCTTGCGCCCCAGCGCGAAGCCGCAGCTTTCATAGAAGAGCCGGACGGCCGGATCGGGCCGCGAGGTCAGGAGATAGACCTGGTAGGCGCCGGCGTCCCAGGCCTTCGCCAGCGCCGTCTCGACCACCGCCCGCGCATGCCCGTGCCGCCGATGCGCCGCATGCGCGACGACGTTCTCCAGCAGCGCATAGGGCCGCCCGCCCCGCATGAGGTTCGGCATCATCCCCAGCATGCAGCTGGCGACCAGATCGCCGCCGGCCTCGGCCACGAAGACGTGGCAGTCCGGCCGCGCGAGGATCTCGCCGAAGATCCGCGACGCGGTCTCCGGCGAAAGCTCCGGCCGCCTCGGATTCAGGTGGAGATAGAGCGCCTGGAGCGCATCGAGGTCGGACGCGACGGCAGTGCGGACGATGCGCATGGCCTCATGCCTCGGCCGCGTAGGCGCCCTTCCGCGCCAGCGCCACCAGCAGCTCCAGCGTCGGCGCGCGCACGCCCGCCTGCTTCGCGAGTTGCAGCGGCACGGTGAAGAGCGCGTCGAACTCCAGCCCCCGCCCCTGCTCGAGATCCTGCAGGATGGACGGCTTGTGCGCGATGACGACGGAGCGGAGGATCTGCTTCTCCGCATCGCCCGGGATGGGGTGGCCCAGCGCCTTCGCGATCTCCAGCGCCTCGCGCATCACCGTCAGCGCCGCCTCCATGAGGATGGGCTCGTCGAAGGTGCCCTTCATGTGCCGGCGCGAGAGCAGGCAGATCGGCCCGTTCACCAGGTTGTTGAGCAGCTTGGTCCAGATCTCCGTGCGGATGTCCGGCGAGGCCGCGCCGCCCATGCCGCCCGCATCCAGCACCTCCGCGATGGCCTTCACGCGCGACGAGACGCTGCCGTCCAGCTCGCCGAAGACCACCTTGCTCGAAGCGCTCGCCACCTTCACCGTGCCCGGGCTCGTGACCGTGCAGGCCGACCAGACCACGCCGCCGATGGTGCGCTTCAGCCCGATCTTTTGCCGCACCGAGCCGGTCGGGTCGAGCACCTCCAGCCCATCGCCCCACCACCAGGGGATGCCGTTGATGACGAAGACCACAGGCGTGTCGGGCCCCAGCAGCGGCGCGATGCCGTCGGCCACGCCGGTCAGCGCCGGCGCTTTTACCGTGATCACCACCGCATCCTGCGGGCCCAGCTTCGCCGGATCCTGCTCGGCCCTGACCTTCACGTTGAAGGTGCCGTCCGGCGCCTCCACGGTGATGCCGTTGGC
>JAQGHZ010000227.1 GCA_028291485.1 Rubritepida sp.
TCGTATTGCGCCCGCCCGCCCGGCCGGGGGTTCACCGCAAAGGCACCAAGCGGCACACGCTCCACCGCGGCAATCACGAAATGCGCCAGATCATCCTCCGGCAGCCAGGCCTTGAGGTCCGGAGGCAACAGGAACGCCTGGTCGCGATTGTAGGGTACGAAGGTCGCCATCTCCGCAGTCTGCCAAATCGCAAAGGCAATGTGAATCCGACAGACTGCTAGAGGCCATTTCTCTCCGGACCTCCTGACTTGGCCGATTTAGTACGGAACTCAAAATCCAGGTCAAAGGCCATTTTCAGGTCGGTCGGCATTTGCTCTGATTCGCATACCGTTCGCCGTTATCTCTGCTCCGAGAACGAACATTTTGGTACGGCGGCCAATCGGCCCTCGCTTTTCATCGCGGGCAATCTTCCGCCGTCGAGGCATAACCTTTGGCATTGGGTACTTTCAGCTTCCTTCAGCAGGAGCTGGCTGGAAGTTGCCCGTCGTCTTATTGCCGAGAGGGAGACGGACGGACAGCTGCTCTCCGTCGATATGGCGAGTGGGTGCCTTACCAGGTAGGAGCCCGAGGATAGCCGTAAAAGACCTCTGCAGCACGCCTGAGCTCGGCGGAGTCGGTGCGACGCGCCGTATCCACGATCTCCGTCACGTCCGTATCAGCGGACATCCTCCTTCGGACAGCGGCCGGGCGGCTTCCTCCGGCGGCACCGAGCCGAGCATCTTGTAGCAGTCCCAGGCCTGCCGGCTTTCGGCGGGGGATTTCACCTCGAACAGATAGGCTGCGTGCAGCACGCGCCCATCCTCCCGGATCCGGCAAGTGCCGAAGACGTCGTCCTCGGTCGGCATGGCCTTCATGCGGGCGACCGTCGCGGCGCCGGAGGCCTTGGCCTGGGCCGCCCCGAGCGCCGCGGCCGCCCGCATGTAGTGCAGCGCCGCCGCATAGCATCCCGCCTGCGACATGTTCGGCATCACGCCGCGGCTGGCGCGGGCGATGCGCGCGGCGAAGCTCCGGGTGCGGTCGTTGAGGTCCCAGTAGAAGCTCTCGCACACCACCAGCCCCTGCGCAGCCTCAAGCCCGATAGCCTGGACGTCGTTGATCTGCATAAGAAGCGTCGCCAGCCGCGCGCCCCGACGCGTGACGCCGAACTCCGCGGCCTGCTTGATGCAGTTCACCAACTCCGTCCCGCCATTGGCGAGGCAGATCACCTTGGCGCGCGAGCTCTGCGCGGCCAGCAGCGGCGAGGAGAAGTCCGTGCTGGGGAAAGGCGTGGTGACCGCGCCAAGTACGCGCCCGCCTGCTTGCTGAACGAAGCGCGTCGCGTCGCGCTGCAGGG
Source organism: Rubritepida sp. (assembly GCA_028291485.1). Classification (GTDB taxonomy): domain Bacteria; phylum Pseudomonadota; class Alphaproteobacteria; order Acetobacterales; family Acetobacteraceae; genus Roseococcus. The sequence goes on from JAQGHZ010000227.1 coordinate 1,334, forward strand.
AATGGCCCAGCGCATAGTCCGCCGTGATGAAGAACCAGGAATCGCCGCCGGCGCGGACCAGGGCGGCGCCGGCGGTCTTCGTGGTCAGGTAGGTGTCATAGGCCCAGTGCACCGTGTTCGGCGTGCAGGCCGCGCCGGTGAGCTCGGTGGTGCCCGAATTCACCGCCATCGCCACCTTGTCCTTCTCGCGCGCCAGGTTCGCCACGGCCAGCGCGAGGGCGGAGTTCTGGAAGTCCATGATGACGTCCACGTTCTCGCGATCGAACCAGCGGCGGGCGATCGCCAGGCCGACGTCGGGCCGGCCCTGATGGTCGGCGGCCAGCACCTCGACCACGAGGCCGAGGGCGGCAGCATGCTCCTGCACCGCCAGCGTCGCGCAGGCGACCGAGAGCGGCCCGCCATTGTCGCGATAGGTGCCGGACTGGTCGTTCAGCACGCCGATCCGGAGCACCGGCGCCGTCTGGGCGAAGGGTCTTCCACCGAGCGCCACCGCACCGACCGAGGCCGTTGCAGTGGAGAGCATCCCACGCCGTGTAAGCATTCCTGATTCCTCCCTTGTCCAGATTTATCGCGTCATTCAACCCGTGCCGGCGTCGGCCAGCGCCTTGGACCGCTCGATCTTATGGAAGCGGTGCCGCCCCGCGGCGATCGGCGGATAGCGGGCCGGCCGGTCCGCGCTGCAGCAGGTGGGAAGGCACTCGATCAGCAGGTCGTCGTTCGGGTTGCAGAAATAGGCCATGGACAGACGTCGACTATGATCGCCCGAGCCAGGCGGCGGAGTGGTCACGCGATGCATGTTCGACAGCCATGTGTCATTCGACCAGGTCATCATCAGGTCGCCGATGTTGATGACGAAGGAATGCGGCGCCGTCCGCGCATCGACCCATTCGCCGGAGGGCGTGCGCACCTGCAACCCGCCCGGGCGATCCTGGCCGAGCAGGATGGTCAGGGCGCCATAGTCGGTATGCGCGCCGGCGCGCAGTTGTCCTTCCTCCGGTTCCACGCCCAGGGGTGGGTAGTTGATGAGCCGCAGCGTGCTGTTGTGATTCGTGAAGCGTTCCACGAAATACCGCGGCGGAAGCCTCATTCCGATCGCGAACAGCTCCATGAGAACGCTCGTCAGCTCCTCCATCGCCGCGTAGTAGCGGCCGATGACCTCGTGGAATTCCGCCGGCTGCTCCGGCCAGAGATTCGGGTTGTAGGTAGTGGTTCCGCCAAGCACGTCCTTGTCCGCGACGACCTGGGGCGGGCCCATGCCGAAGCCTTCCTTGAGGTCCGGCGGCGTCTTCCGGCCGGTGGTCAGCGCCAGCGTCTCGAGCCCGAAATCGATGTAGCCACGGGGCGAGCCCTGCACCGTGCTCTTGATCTGCATCTTCTCGGCGAGCGGCAGGTCGAAGAAGGCGTTCGCCGTCCTGACAGTCTCGTCGATGAGTGTGGGCGCGACGCCGTGATCCGAGATCACGAAGAAACCGATGCGCTTGAGCTCGGCGTCGATCCGCTCCGCCAGATCGCGCTTCGCCTCCGGGCCGGCCGTTCGCACGCCCTCCAGGCTGATTTCTCTCAATGTCTGCGTCATCGCGTTTTCCTCCCTCGTGTTTCTTCTCTCAGCCGGATCGCCTTCGTCGTTCGGCGTGGGGCTCAGGGGGCGTCATGCTGCGGGCATGTCCGCAGCGGGCCGAGATGTCGGCCGCCGCCTCGACGACGAGGCCGGCGATCTCCTGGCGCCGCGCCGCGCCGTAGCGCTGCTCGATGCCGCCCACGCTGATGGCGCCGAGCACCTGCCCCTCGGCACCGAACACGGGAGCCCCGACCGCGACGATGAACTCGATGGCATCCCCGTCGCCCACGGCGAAGCCGCAGGCCCGGACCTCAGCCATGCGCGCGCGTAGCACCGCTGGATCGGTCTCCGTCCGCGATGTCGTGACAGCGAGGGGCCCGGCCAGGAGTTGCTCGATCTCCTCCGCCGGCAGGTGGCTCAGGATTGCGAAAGGCGCGCCGCCGGCATGGATCGGCAGCAGCCCGCCGATCTCTACGCCGGCCGCCTTGATCGGGAAGTCGCCATCGGCACGGTCGATGCATAGGGCCTGCATGCCGTAGGGCGCGAAGAGCATGACGGCATCGCCGGTGCGGCGTGCGAGCTCCGCCAGGCGGCGGCTGGCATGCTGCCGCAGTTCGTTGCGCCCAAGCGCGGCTCCGGCCACCTCTACCAGGCCAAGCCCGATGCGGTAGCGGCCGCCGATGCGCTCGATGAAGCGCGCCTCCTGAAGGGTGCGGAGAAGCCGATGGCACACCGTCTTCGGCATGCCGGACGCGACCGCCAGATCGGCAAGTGCCGGATCCAGCTTCGCCATGCGGATCAGGTGCAGCAGCGAAATCGCTTTCTGGACCGTCAGGCTGCCATCCATGCCGTTCATTCCATTGTGTTCCTATAATCGGAACACCTTTTCCCTATACGGCACGCTAGCACAAAGAGAGGTCATGGCAACGACGTAGAAACGGCCCGGAACGGGCCTCTTCGATTCAGGCCGATGAGGGCGCCTTCTGTTGGTTCGGGTACTACGGAGGGATTCGCGGTGAGCTGACCGGCTGAAGCTCATGGAAAAGGCGGCTTTCCTGGACTTCACCGTCGAGGTCATTCGCCGATCCGACAGCCAAGCCGGCTTCCAAGTCCTGCCGCGTCGCTGGGTCGTAGAGCGCACCTTTGGATGGATGACACGCTGGCGTCGCCTCGTCCGCGACTATGAGCAGCGCCTCGATGTCTCCGAGGCCATGATCCTCATCGCCATGGGGCTCCTACTTCGCAGAAACGCCCCACCCTTGATTTTCCAAAAGGCCTCTTAGAAGTGATCCTTCCCGAAGTAAGGCTTTGAGCCTGATGGAGGCTACTGGAATTTCGCAGAAGAAGCATAAACCCTTGGAGATCGTCGCGATGCTGCGGCAACTGGATGTCCTGGTTCCGTCCGGAGGATCGAGAGGCACCTAACGACTGCGGGATGGATCCGCTTCTTCAGTTGTGTGCGTCGCGCCATCCCTTGGACTGAGCAGCGCAGCCAACTCGCCGACGATGTCGCTGCGGCATTTTCTTGCAGTTTACATCGGGGACGGCCGTCTCCTGCATTCCCGGTTTGGCCTTTCGGAGTCTGAGCGACCGCCAGTCGTCCTTCC
>JAQGHZ010000248.1 GCA_028291485.1 Rubritepida sp.
AGGAGGGGAAATTCAAAGAGGTCGTAAACGTAAGCAAATCTCGCTGCGCACCAACACGCGGAGACGGCGGCGAAGCTCGGCCAGGGCGATAAGGGCGATCGCAAAAAGCGATAAAGCGCCGTGAGCATATCGAGGAAGACCAAGACGGCACTGGATGGGGTGCGCATGCTGATGCTTGGCGCGCAAATCCTCCTCGGCTTCCAACTTCAAGCGCCGTTTCAGAACGCCTTCTCGGAACTGCCCGAGTTGGAAAGATCGTTCCAGCTTCTCGTGCTGATCCTGCTGGTCGTTGTCGTCGGATTGCTGATCTCGCCAGCCGCGCATCATCGCATTGTCGAAGAGGGTCAGGCTTCGGGAGGACTCATTCGCTTTATCAGCGGCGTGGCCGTAACGACGCTTGCGCCGTTCGCCATCGCGTTATCCCTTGACATCCAAGTGGCCGCGAGCGGCGTCATTGGTCTGGCCGGCGCACTCGGTCTGGGGGCAGTCATGGCAATCGCCGCCATAGCCCTGTGGTACGGTCCGTTCCTGAAGCCGGCGAAGGGAGTCGGAGAGATGGCAACGCCCGAGGAGAAGACCCCGACGGCGGCCAAGATTGATTTTGCGCTGACGGAAGCCCGCGTTGTACTGCCCGGAGCGCAGGCCCTGCTTGGCTTCCAGCTCGCTATCATGCTCACGACCGGCTTCGCCGAGCTGCCGCAGACCGATCGCAGCATTCACTTGATCGCATTGTGCCTTATCGCGCTCTGCACGATGTTTCTGATGGCACCGGCGGCCTACCATCGCATTGTTTACAACGGCGAAGCGACCGAAGAGTTCTACAAGATCGCGAGCCGCTTCATCCTCTCAGCCACAGTGCTCCTGGCTTGCGGGCTGGCACTCGATCTGCGCGTCGTAACATACCGGGCGTCGGGTAACGTCTCTGTTGGAAATGCCATTGCCGTCACATCATTCTGCGTGTTGGTCGGCCTGTGGCATGCATGGCCCTGTTGGCGTCGCGCTCGGCGCGGCGCGAAATCTCCTTGAGGGCGACTACGGGACGCCTATCCTAGTGCGGACGGCGGGTGGATCCTGAGCCTTGTCCGGCGAGAGCAGATTATCGCCATGCTGCGATAATCTGCTCGGCTGAAGCCGTCTCAACCCGCTGGGCCATGGCAGGGCGGACGTTGTCCGTGGCGAATTCCTTCCAGATGCGTCAGGGCCCCGTTTGAGAACTCCTGCAGGTCGGCTTCGCGGGTCTTTTCCGTGCCTGATGCGTCATGCCGAAGGCACGCCTCCGGCATGACCGCCGCCTTCCAGGCCCGAAAATCCCCACGAACCCTCCGTCGCCGGAATTCTCAAACGGTCTCTAACAGAAGGAAAGTTCTCCTTTAACAAAGGTTTAAATGGCCCCCAGTGAAAGTGAAGTTTCGGAGAGCCGGCAGCTTGTGACGGAATGGTGACGTTTACGTGTCAGAATGAAAATGAAGCATGTGATACCGCCCCAAGACCGGATTCCGACGTTAACGGCGGAGCGCAACCGTAAGATGGCCACCTCTGCCCATGCCTATGTGCGCGGCAGCACGGCTCGTTTCTACGAGTGGCTGGAAGCGTCCGACAAAGCCACGCTGCCTCAGGGCCCGGAGGTGTGGATCTGCGGGGACTGCCACATCGGAAATCTCGGCCCCGTAGCAAGTTCGGGCGGGGCGATCGCGATCCAGATCCGCGACCTCGACCAGACGGTCATCGGCAGTCCGGCACACGATCTGATCCGGCTCGGCTTGTCGCTCGCCATGGCGGCACGCGGATCGGATCTTCCGGGTGTCACGACGGCACGGATGCTGGAGTGCCTGATGGACGGCTACGAAGCTGCCTTCCAGCCGCGGTTACCGGAGGGTGCAGGAAACGGCACGGGCGGAACGCCGGAGGCGGTTCGCCTGGTCATGCACGAAGCGTCCAAGCGCTCCTGGAAGCATCTCGCCGACGACAGGATAGAGGGCGTCAAACGTCAATTGCCGCTGGGCAAAAAGTTCTGGCCGCTTGCGGCCGAGGAACGCGCCGCGGTCCTTGAATTGTTCGGGACCTCAGAAGTGCACAGGCTCGCGACCGTGCTGCGATCGCGCGACGACGATGCGCCGGTCCGCGTTCTCGACGCAGCCTATTGGAGGAAGGGCTGCAGCTCCCTCGGCCGGCTACGGCTGGCGGTGCTTGTCGCAGTCGGCAAGGACAAGGCGGTGCGCCATTGTCTGATGGATGTGAAGGAAGCCGTCACCGCATCGGCGCCCCGAAGCCTGGACGCGAGCATGCCGCGCGACAATGCAGAGCGGGTCGTCACCGGCGCGCACGCCCTATCGCCTTTCCTGGGCGAACGAATGCTGGCGGCGCGTCTTCTCGGGAAGTCCGTGTTCATCCGGGAGTTGCTTCCCCAGGATCTGAAGCTCGAAATCGAGCATCTGACTCAGGACGAGGCGAAGAGCGTGTCGCAGTATCTGGCACAAGTCGTTGGAGAGGCACATGCCCGCCAGCTCGACGCCTCCGAGCGGAAGCAGTGGCTCTCGGAACTTCGCCGGAGCAGACCGAAATCGCTCGCCGCGCCGTCGTGGCTCTGGAACAGCGTCGTGGATCTGGTGGCGACGCACGAGGCTGCGTATCTGCAGCACTGTCGCCGTTATGCTCTAGACGCCGCCGCGGCGGCTTAGCGGTGCAGGCCCGGGCCCTGCCGGCCACGCCCGGAGGCTCCTCCTGCCATCACCCCGCCCCATTCCGCCCGATAAGTCCATGTCCGGGAACGTAACCTTGCGCCCGGGAAGGGCGAACCGCGTCTGAACGGCTTGGAGAGACCCATGAAGAAGACGGCCGTCGAGAGCCTCTGCGCAAGCCCGCGCTCAAACACCCGCGTCCTTCCGGCCGGCGCCTGGTCGGTTTGACCGGGACTTCCCTTCCCGTGAAGGCCGATCCGGGGCTTCACCTCGCGCTGATCGGTCTGGCGCTGCTCGCGCTGGTCCTCGTGGGGCCCACGCTGCACCGGCAGGTCGGGGACCTCGCCTTCGGCGCGCTGGGCCTCCTCCATGGGGCGCTGGTGATCTGGTCGGTCCATCTGGCGGCACGACTCCAGGATCGCCGGGCGCTGTGGATCATCCTCGGCATCGCGGTCGCGCTGCGGCTGGCCCTGCTCTTCGTCCACCCGCATCTGTCGAGCGACGCCTTCCGCTACGTCTGGGACGGCCGTGTTCAGGGCGAGGGCATCAATCCCTACCGCTACGTCCCCGCCGCGCCGGAGCTCGCCTACCTCAGGGACGCGGCGATCTACCCCTTCATCAACCGCGCGAACTACGCGGTGACCATCTACCCTCCGGCCGCGGAGATCCTGTTCTTCCTGGTCGGCCGCATCGCCGATGGGCTGGTCGCGCTGAAGTTGGCCTTCTTCGCCTTCGAGGCTGTGACCATCCTCGTCCTGCGCGACCTGCTTCGCCGCATCGGCCAGCCGGCCTCGCGCATCGTCGCCTATGCCTGGCACCCGTTGGCCGTCTGGGAGATCGCCGGCAGCGCGCATATCGACGCGGCCATGGTTTCGCTCATGGTGCTCGGCATCTGGGTGGCCGTGGTGGCCCGCCGGCTGGTCCTGGCCGCCGCCGTGATCGCGGTCGCGGCCATGATGAAGCCCCTGGCGGTCCTGGCCCTGCCGGTGGCCTGGAAGCCATGGGACTGGCGCGCCCCGGTCGTGACGGTCGGCGTCGTGGTCTTGCTCTACCTCCCTTACCTCTCGGTGGGGACGGGTATGTTCGCCTTCGTCTACGGCTATGTTCGGGAGGAGGCGCTGGAATCCGGCGAGGCCTTCTGGCCGGTCTGGCTGATCACCTCCCTCTTCGGGCCGGTGCCCGGGCTGCGGACGGTCTACATCCTGGCGGCCGCCGCGCTCATCTTCTTCTTGGCGCTGCGCCTGTCCCTCGCGGCCGAGGAGGACGCGGAATCGCGGCTGCGACGCCTCTCCTGGCTCGTCTTCGCCGGGGTCTTCGCCCTCTCGCCGGGCTACCCCTGGTACTACCTTTGCCTGACGCCATTCGTGGTGCTCTTCGGCGGGCCGCACCTGTGGGCAGCCACCATCGCCGGCTACCTCCTCTACGACGAGGTCCGGGGCGACCCGCAGATCGCCTTCTGGATTCGCGACGGCGCGATGAACCTCGCTGTCCTCGGCGCGTTGCTGTGGACGGCGTGGCGCCGAAAGGCCGCGCGCCTCCAGCCGCGAACCGACTGAACGGACATGACGGTCGAAACCGTGCCGGCCTAGGCACCCGAGAAAGGTCAGCACATGGGAACGGTCGCCGTCGCCATCATCTGCAAGACCCCGGCC
>JAQGHZ010000257.1 GCA_028291485.1 Rubritepida sp.
ATGCGGGTCAGCCCGCTGAGCCAGACCTTTACTGACACGCTGACTTTCACCCCGGTCTTAGTCGCCTACGTGGTGAAGGACATCCTGCTGCAGTCGCTGCCGCCGGGTGGCCTCGCGACGATCAGCAGCGTCACGCAGGTCCTTAACCCGGTGCCGGTGCCGGAGCCTGCGTCGCTGGCGATCGTCGGCATGGGCCTGCTCGCCCTGGGCGCGGCGCGGCGGCGTGCGGCGGGCAAAACGGCGGCGTGATTGCGGCCCGGCGACGCGCGGTCTGGCGGCCGCGCGGATGCCGGGAATGGGGAAGGCCGGGCCTGCAAGAGCCCGGCCTTCCTTGTGCGGTGCGACATGCGCTTGGCCTGGCGCCAGGCGAACGCGGCGGCTTCCTGACGAGTCTATTGGCCGCCGGCCGCTACGCGGCGAACCGGACCGGGGTGGCGACTTCGGCTTTGGGCGTCGGGCCGTTCGTGTTGGAGACGGATACGAGGAAGCTCTGGTGGATGCGGATGATGCTGGAGGGGCGGCCGACCGATATTGCCGGCGGCTCCGCGCTGATCCGCCTGCCGCGGGAGGTCGCCAGGACGCAGAAGACCTGGAGAACGGTCGCGCAGCCATCCGGGTACGCAGCATAGGTTGCCAATCGGCGTCGCGCCGATTACGCATGGCGGCACATCAGGAGTTGGGCCGGCGCCCAACGCCAACCTGCCTCCCGGGCAAGGTGGCGCTCCCGCAAGGGGGGATGTGGCCGAACCGGCAACCAAACGGGTTCACGCCACAGCGTCCGTTCCATTCCGATGCCACGGAGGACGCGCATGGTTTCACAGGCTTCCAGCCCCCGCCCGCAGGCATCCTGACGATGCCGATCCGGATTCCCGACGACCTGCCCGCCCGCGCCACGCTGGAGGCCGAGGGCGTCATGGTGATGCGCGACGCCGACGCCATGCGCCAGGATATCCGCCCCATGCGCATCGGGCTGCTCAACCTCATGCCCGACAAGGTCCGCACCGAGACGCAATTCGCGCGGCTGCTCGGCGCCACGCCGCTGCAGGTCGAGCTGACCCTGGTGAAGATGACCAACCACGTCGCGCGCAACACGCCGGGCGAGCACATCCTCTCCTTCTACCGCGACTGGGAGGATATCCGCGCCGAGCGCTTCGACGGCTTCATCGTCACCGGCGCGCCGGTCGAGACGCTGCCCTTCAAGCAGGTCACCTATTGGGACGAGCTGCGCCGCGTCTTCGACTGGACGCAGACTCATGTGCACAGCCTGTTCGGCGTCTGCTGGGGCGCGCAGGCCGCCGTGCACCACTTCCACGGCATGCCCAAGCACCCCCTGGCGGAGAAGGCCTTCGGCGTGCACCGGCACCTCAACCTGGCGCCGGCCTCGCCCTATCTGCGCGGTTTTTCCGACGACTTCGCCATTCCCGTCTCACGCTGGACCGAGGTGCGGCGGGAGGACATCCCGGCCGGCAGCGGGCTGCGCGTGCTGATGGAATCCGAGGAGGCCGGGCTTTGCCTGCTGGAGGATCCGGCGCATCGCGCGCTGCACATGTTCAATCACATCGAATACGACTCCAGCTCGCTGGCGGAGGAGTATTTCCGGGACATCGCGGCGGGGAAGAAGATCGCCAAGCCGCTCGACTATTTTCCCAACGACGATCCCTCGCGCCCGCCCGGCAACCGCTGGCGCAGCCACGCGCATCTGCTTTTCGGCAACTGGATCAACGAGCTCTACCAGACGACGCCCTTCGACCTGAACGAGATCGGCCGGCGCTGAGCGCATCGCGGCGATGCGCGGTCTGCCGCTGATTCGCCCGATTGCGGGTTCTAGGATGCGTGAATCTTCTGGTTCGCCTTCCCGTGCCGCCTGCTCCCGCCGCCATCCCGGCCGATCCCAACTCCCTCTCCGCGGCGCCCGTCGGCAGGATGGGCGCGTTCCGCGCCTGGATCCGCGGCGGCGAGCTGGGGCTGGTCTTCCTCGCCGTGATCGCCGGCATCGCGGCCGGCCTGCTCGCCACGGCGATGAGCGCCGCGGCGCGAGGCCTGCACCTGCTGCTCTTCGGCGAGGGCGTGGCGCATGGGTTGAGCCTCGCCCGCGGTGTGGACCCGCTCCAGCTCCTGCTGATCCCGGCCCTGGGCGGCCTCGTGCTCGGCGTCGTGAACATGGGGATCGCGCGCTGGCGGCCGCGCCAGCCGGTGGACCCCATCGAGGCCAATGCGCTGTTCGGCGGGCGGATGTCGCTCTGGGACGGCGTGGTGGTGGCGGTCCAGAACCTCATCTCCAACGGCTTCGGCGCCTCGGTCGGGCTGGAGGCAGGCTACACCCAGGTCGGCGGCGGCGTCGCCTCGCGACTCGGGCGACGGTTGGGACTCCGGCGCGGCGACCTGCGCGTGCTGGTGGGCTGCGGCGCGGCGGGCGCCATCGCGGCCGCCTTCGACGCGCCGCTGACCGGCGCCTTCTATGCCTTCGAGCTGGTGATCGGCACCTATGCCATCGCCTCGCTGGCGCCCGTGGTGGCCTCGGCGGTCGCGGCCATCCTGACGACGCGGCTGCTGAGCGGGCAGACCTATCTGGTGCAGCCCGGCGGCGTGCCCTCCCCCGCCTGGGACGGCTACCTGCTGGCGCTGGCGCTCGGCGTGCTCTGCGCCCTGGCGGCGATCGCGCTGATGCGGGGCGTGAGCATGATCGAGAACGCCTTTAAGACCGGCGTGCCCTGGGCGCCCCTGCGGCCGGCCATCGGCGGGCTCGGCGTGGGCGTGCTGGCGCTGCTTTCTCCGGGCGCGCTCTCGGCGGGACACGGGGCGCTGCACTACGCCTTCAGCACGGAAGGTCCGCTCAAGGCCGCGCTGGTGCTGTTGGTGGTGAAGGCGGCGGCCTCGGCGCTCTCGCTGGGTGCCGGCTTCCGCGGCGGGCTGTTCTTCGCCTCGCTGCTGATGGGCGCGCTGCTGGGCAAAATCTTCGCCGCGCTGCCGCCTGAGATCGGGCTGCATCCGGTGGATCCGCTCTTCCTCGCCGTCGTGGGCATGAGCGCCTTCGGCACGGCGGTGATCGGCGCGCCGCTGGCCATGACCTTCCTGGCGCTCGAGAGCACGGGCAACTTCGCCGTGGCCGGCGCGGTGCTGACGGCGGTGGCCGTCTCCGGCCTCGTGACGCGGCGGACCTTCGGCTACTCCTTCGCCACCTGGCGCTTCCACCTGCGCGGCGAGACCATCCGCTCGGCGCATGACGTGGGCTGGCTGCGCGACCTGACCGTCGGCAAGCTGATGCGGCGCGACGTGCGGACGGTGCGCTTCGACACCAAGCTTTCCTCCTTCCGCCGCGATTTTCCGCTGGGCTCGACCGAGCGTGTGATCGCGCTGGACGAGGCCGGGCGCTACGCCGGCGTGGTGCTGGTGGTCGAGGCGCACGCGCCGGAGATGACGGCCGAGACCATCGCGCCGCTGCTGAAGCTGAAGGAGGTGGCGCTGCTGCCGGCAATGAACGCGAAGGAGGCCATGGCGGTCTTCGACAGCGTGGAGGTCGAGGCGCTGGCCGTGCTGGACGGTGCGGAGAGCCGCAAGGTCATCGGCTCGCTGACCGCGAGCCACGTGCTGCGCCGCTACGGCGAGGAGATCGACAAGCGGTGGCAGGAAGAGGTCGGGCTGGGCAGCTAGACCAGGCGTTCACCTTCGGTCATCACGCTTTCGATTAAGCCTTGCCGATGAGCTTCAGCGCCGTCTCCAGCCCGCTTTGCAGAATCCGGTCCGACATCGCCTTGTCCGACACGGCGCGGGCGATCTGCAGCGTGCCGACCATCAGCCCGTAGACCGCCATCGCCTTGCTTTCGCGCTCCTCCGGCGTGCCCTCCGGGATCTCGGCCGCGATCCGGCCGATGGTCCCGGTCACGGCGCCCGTGAAGGCCTCGCGCGTGGGCTTCGGGTGCCGGGCGATCTCGGCCGCCAGCGCGGCGGTGAAGCAGCCCTGCCCCGGCCCGTCGCGATGGCTGGGGCTGAGATAGCCGCGGATCCAGGCCTCGCTCGTGCCGGGACTGGCCTCGCGCAGCGCCGCCTGCCTGCCGAGCGCGTGCGCCATCGCCTCGCGGACCAGGTGCTCCTTGGATTCGAAGTGGCTGTAGAAGGCGCCGTTGGTCAGGCCGGCCTCGGCCATGAGCCCGGCGATGCCGGCGGCCGCCACGCCCTCCTCGCGGAATTTCCGCGCGGCCACCTCGACGATGTGCTGGCGCGTGCCGTCCTTGTGACCCTTCGCGTACCTCATGGCCTGCTCCGGATAACATTGCGTCCATGTCTGAAGGGCGCGATTGCATTACGATCGTAATCGAATATTATGATTATAATCTAACAACGCGCGGCCCGGGCTTCAAGCCCATTCGGCCCTTTCCGGACAAGGACTTTCGCCATGCGACTCCACGGCAAGACGGCGCTCATCACGGGCGGGGCCAGCGGCATCGGCCTCGCCACCGCAAGGCTGTTCCTCGCCGAGGGCGCCGGGGTCATCGTCACCGGGCGCAACCGGCAGACCCTCGACGCCGCCCAGCGCGAGCTCGGCGACAAGGCTCTGGCCGTCCAGGCCGACGCCACCGAGGAGGGCGCAGCCGAGGCCGCGGTTGCGGCGGGCATCGCGCGCTTCGGCAAGATCGACATCGTCTTCGCCAATGCCGGCATCGGCGGCGGGACGCCGCTGGGCGGCACCACGGCCGAGACCTTTTCCCACATCGTGCGCAACAACCTGGACAGCAGCTTCCTCACCGTCCAGGCCGCGCTGCCGCATCTGGGCCGGGGCGCCGCGGTGATCCTCTACGGCTCGGTACATGCGGTGCTGGGCGGGGCTGGCTGGTCGGCCTATGCGGCGGCCAAGGCCGGTCTGCGCGCCATGTCGCGCGTGCTGGCCTCGGAGCTCGCGCCCAAGGGCATCCGCGTGAACCTGGTGGTGCCGGGCGG
>JAQGHZ010000266.1 GCA_028291485.1 Rubritepida sp.
GTCTTTCCAGGGCCGCTCGCGCCAGAGATTGCGCAAGGCTTCCTGCTCCCGGAACACGATCTCCCGTGTCTCGTCCGGGTTGCGGTACCGCAGCGGGATGAAGAGCCGCTCAGCCTCCGCGACCCACAGCGGGTCGCGCATGGTGTTCGCGAACATCTCCGCCAGCCTGTCCTGGATGGCACGCGGCGTGGCGGCGGGGACGACGAAGCTGCGCACGACGCCCGTGTCGAGCGGGTATCCCGACTCACGGAAGGTCGGCACGTCGGGCGCCAGATGGAAGCGCTCCCGGCCGGCGGTGGCGAGGGCGCGCACGCGGGCCTCGCGCAGCAGCGACAGGCTCTCGCCCATGTTCATCGAGGAAATCTCGATCTGGCCGGCGATGAGGGCGGTGACGGCCGGCGCCTGCCCGGCGAAGGGGATGTGGTTGAGCTGGATGCCGGCAGCGCGCTCCAGCCCGATCATCAGCAGGTGGTCGTCGGAGCCGATGCCGGCGGTGCCCACGGCGACGCGGCCGGGATTCGCCTTCGCATAGGTGACGAGGTCCGCGACGCTGCGCCAGGGGCTGTTCGGGGCGACGAAGAAGCCGCCGGGATCCTCGGCGACGGTGCCGATGAAGGCGAAGTCCTCCAGCTTGTACTGGGGCTGGCGCTCGATGGTGATGGTCTGCAGGCTCGGCGTGATGACGGTGCCGATGGTGTAGCCGTCGGGCGCGGCCTGGGCGGTGGCGGTGTAGCCGATCTCGGCACCGGCGCCGGGGCGGTTCACGATGACGAAGCGCGCGCCGGGGAGATGCCGCTGGAAATGCGGCACCATGGCGCGGACGTTGATGTCCGTGCCGCCCCCCGGCGGGAAGGGCACGATGAGCTGGATGGGGCGGTCGGCCGGCCAGGCGGGTTGCGCCGCGGCCAGACCGGGGGCTGCGAGCCCGGCCCCGATTCCTGCGCCGAGGACGCGGCGTCGCGAAGCTTCCATGATCCCGTTTCCTGTCCTTATACGCTTTCGCGACGCGAAGGCGGCGTTGGGAGCGAGAGTAGCAGCGCGGCCTGGTGCCGCAAGCCGAGGATCAGGTTTCCGGCGAGATGGCGCAGTTCTCGCCGCCCTCGCGGCGATGGTCCTTACCCGGACGGCCCCACCGCGGCTCGCCGCTTGCGCGTGCTTCCTGCCGGCGAACGCAGCCTGTCGAAGCCACCGTCTTCGACCGGATCATCCGCGAAAGGCATCTGCTCGAGCAGATAGGCCGTCGTGCTTTCGATCTCGGCCTTCAGCTCTGCGGAAGCTTCATCGCCTTTCCCCGCCCGAAGCGCGTCGAGAATTTCCGCATGGCGATTTTCCGCGGGGACACGCCCGATGATGATCCAGCGCGCATCCCAGAAATGAGGCCCGCGCCGCATCCAGAGCGCCTCGATGATCGAGAGCAACATCGGCGCGTCGGCCGCATGGTACAGCACGAAGAGGAAGTCGCGATCCGCGCGGAGCACCTCCTCGGGATTGTTCGCCTCGCGTGCCGCCCAGCCGTCGCGGACGATCGCCTCCAGCTCGCTCAGACGCGGCCCCCCGATGCGCGGCGCCGCGAGTCTGAGGGCGAGAGGCTCCAGCTCCGCACGGATCGTTCCCAGCTCCCTGAAGGCCGCCCGCGTCAGGCGCGGAACGATGGCCGTGCCGGAGGGCAGCACGTCCACCGCCTGCTCCGTGGCAAGCCGCCGCAGGGCCGTGCGCGCGGGCATGGCGCTCGTTCCCAGGGCCGCGGCGATCCGTCGGATGGACAGCTTCTGGCCGGGCTCGAAGGCCCCCTCCATCAGCGCCTGCCTCAAGCGGCGGTAGGTTGTCTCCTCGAGAGACAGCGAATCTAGGTCGGTAACTGGTTGCATGGAATGAACATTTGTGATCACGTTATAGTAGGTTTTGGGATGGCAACCCAGAAAAATGGCGCCAGACCGCTTTCCGGACCCGGCACCCGCGGCAACTGACAGCCGCAGGCCAGTCACCAGTTCCCTGCGGGAAAGCCAAGAGGCCACCACGACGATTCCTCTGCGGCGCGGAGAAGACGCTGCCCAGGAAGATGTTCGACAACATCCTGATGGAGATCGACCCGACCATCGCGGCCGTCTCCGTCACGCAGATCCTGCTGGTCGCGGTCTGCCCGAAGGCCGATCTGGCCTATCAGCCGCGCGCCCGGCAGAATGACACCGGGATGACGCAACACGCCATGACTCGGGACGAAGACGCGCCGGCACGCCGCGGCCGCCCGCGCTCGGTCGCCACGACGCGGGCCATCCTCGAAAGCGCCTACCGGCTGATGGCGACGACAAGCGCGGCCGCCACGACCATCGAGGCCATCGCACGCCATTCCAGCGTCTCGAAGATGACCATCTACAAGTGGTGGCCATCGCGCGAGGCGCTGCTCATCGACGCCTTCCTCGATCACGCCTCCGCCATGCTGCCGCTGACCGGCGATGGTCCGGCTCTGCCGCGCGTCGTCGGCCATGCGGAGCGCTATGCGGCGGCGCTGCTCGAGGATTTCGGCCATGTTCAGCTCGCGGTGATCTCGGAATGCATCGCCAGCGCCGGCTCGGCCGAGCTGTTCCATGAGCGCTATATCGGCATCCGCCGCGGTGCGATCGCCGCGATCATCGCGGAGGGCCAGAGGGGCGGCAGCATCACCACCACCGCCGCGCCGGAGATGCTCTTCGACGCGATCTACGGCAGCCTCTTCTACCGCTACGTCTTCCGGATTGCGCCGCTCACGCCGGCCTACGCACGCGAGTTGGCGGAGTTCGTGCTCGCGCCGCGGTAGCGCGCGCGGAACCAGGACCAGGTCTCGCGCGTCACCTTCCGGTAGCCCTGCCCTTTGTAGGTGATCTCCTGCGCCACGGCGCGGTGCAGCTCCGGCAGCGCGTGGAACGGCACCGAGGGATAGGCGTGGTGTTCGGCGTGGTAGGGCATGTTCCAGGCGAACCAGCGCAGGAACCCATTGGTGAAGGTGGTGCGCGTGTTGTCGAAGGCGCTGCGCGTCTCGTCGCAGCCGACATGCTCGGCATAGAGGTAGGGGCGCAGCATGAACTGCCCGATCAGCCAGGGCAGCAGCCAGGCCCAGAGCAGCAGCGCGCTCCCGGCCCAGACTGAGCCGATCAGCGCCGCCGCGTAGATCGCGAGGTAGATGCGCGCCTCGCGGATGACGAGCACCTTCTTGCCGGCCGGCACCCAGGGGAAGAAGACGTCGCCCCGGGCGTGCCGCGCCATCAGCCGCAGGCGGCCCGCGGCCTGCACCAGCCCGGTATAGGCGATGGCGAGCCGGCTGTCGGACGAGGTCGGCACCGCCACGATCAGTTCCGGGTCGCGCTCCGGATCCTGGGTGTGGCGGTGATGCTCCCAGTGAAAGAGGATGTAGTACTCGTAGGGCTGCGCGATCAGCACCGCCGAGAGGTAGCCGAAGGCGGCGTTGAGCCAGCGGCTGCGGAAGGCGGTTTTGTGTGCCGTCTCGTGCATCATCACGAAGAGGAAGGCCACGAAGAAGCCCTGCGCGACCATCAGCGGCAGCGCCCAGAGGACGCCGTGGCGCGACGAGACGA
>JAQGHZ010000273.1 GCA_028291485.1 Rubritepida sp.
GTGGCGTGGATCAGCACCCAGCGGCGGTCGATGGGGCAGTTCCGCAGCAGCCATTCCACCGGGCGCAGGCCGGTGGCGGCGAGGCATTCGCCCACCTCGCGCTCCTGCTCGGCGGCGTGGATGTGGATGGGCGCGTCGAGCTCGGCCAGGGCCTGGAGCATGGCCGGCGTCACGGCGCGCAGGCTGTGCGGCGCCACGCCCCAGGTGGCGTTGCGCTGCGTCGCGGCCGTCGCCTTCACGCGGTCCAGGATCTCGAAAAAACCGTCGAGGTCGTTGAGGAAGCGCCGCTGCCCGTCATGCGGTGGCGCGCCGAAGATGCCGCCATGGCGGTAGAGGCTCGGCAGCATGGTCACGCCGATGCCCGTCGCGTCACCGGCGGCGAAGAGGCGCTGGGCCATCTCGGACCGGTCCACATAGGGCGAGCCGTCGGGCGCGTGGTGCAGGTAGTGGAACTCGGCGACCTGGGTGAAGCCGCGCGTCAGGCACTCGGCATAGAGCAGCGCGCCGATGGCCTCCGCGTCTTCCGGAGAGATGGTCAGCGCGAAGCGGTACATGGTCTCGCGCCAGGTCCAGAAGCTGTCCTGCCCGGCCGGGCTGCGGCGCTCGGCGCCCCCGGCCATGGCGCGCTGGAAGGCATGGCTGTGGAGGTTGGGCACGCCGGGAACCACATGGCCTCGCAACAGCCGCGCCGTGCCATCAGGCGAATCGGGCGTGACCGCCGTGATGAACCCCGCCTCGTCGCAGGAGACCAGCACGTCGCGCCGCCAGCCCTCCGGCAACAGGGCTTGGGCGGCCAGAAATTCCGGCATGAAGAACCTTTCTCTGCGACGACCGCGTGAAACATCGCGGGCACCCCGGACCCGCGCAACCCCGCCCTGCTGACATCCCGCACGGGCCGCCCCTATCCTGGAGCGATGAAGCACATCCTCCAGGCGGGGCAGGCCCGCCTTGCCGATCTCCGCGCCATCCGCGACGGCGCCACGCTCGAACTCGCGGAGGGCTGGGGGATCGACGTGGCCGCCGGCCTCGAGACGCTGCACAACGCGCTGGCCAGCGGGGAGCCGCTCTATGGCGTGAATACGGGGTTCGGGAAGCTGGCGTCCACGCGCATCCCTGCGGGCGAGCTGGCGAAGCTCCAGCTCAACCTGCTGCGCAGCCATGCCGCCGGCACGGGCGAGGACCTGCCGCGCCCGGTGATCCGGCTGGCGCTGGCGCTGAAGGCGATGTCGCTGGCGCGCGGCGCCTCGGGCGTGCGGCCGGAGATGATCGAGACGCTGCTCGCCCTGCTGGAGCACGACATGCTGCCGGACGTGCCCAGCCAGGGCTCGGTCGGCGCCTCGGGCGACCTGGCGCCGCTCGCGCATCTCTCGTTGGTGCTGGTCGGCGAGGGTTCCGCCACCGACGCCTCGGGCGTCCGCCGCAACGGCGATGCCGCGCTGCTGGCCATCGGCCGGCTGCCGGTGGTGCTCGGCCCCAAGGAGGGGCTGGCGCTGCTGAACGGCACGCAGGTCTCGACGGCGCTGGCATTGGACGCGCTGTTCCGCGCGGAGGACCTGCTGCGCGCCTCGCTGCTCACGGGCGCGATGAGCGTGGATGCGGCGCGCGGCTCCGACACGCCCTTCGACCCGCGCATCCACGCGCTGCGCGGCCAGCCGGGCCAGATCCGCACGGCCGCGGCGCTACGAAGCCTGCTGGCCGGCAGCGCGATCCGCGAGAGCCACCGGTACGGCGACGTCCGCGTGCAGGACCCCTATTGCCTGCGCTGCCAGCCCCAGGTGGCCGGAGCCTGCCTCGACCTCATCGACAACGCGGCCGCCACGCTGGAGCGCGAGGCCAATGCCGTCACCGACAACCCCCTGCTGGTCGCGGGCGGCGAGCTTCTGTCCGGCGGCAACTTCCATGCGGAACCGGTGGCCTTCGCGGCGGACACGCTGGCCCTGGCGATCGCGGAGATCGGCGCGATCGCCGAGCGCCGGATTGCCCTGCTGACGGACCCGGTGCTCTCCGGCCTGCCGGCCTTCCTGGTGAAGGCGGGCGGGGTGAATTCGGGCTTCATGATCGCCCAGGTCACGGCCGCGGCGCTGGCCAGCGAGAACAAGGCGCTCGCCCATCCGCGCAGCGTGGACAGCATGCCGACCTCCGCCAACCAGGAGGACCATGTCTCCATGGCGACGGGAGCGGCGTTGCGGCTGCGGCCGATGCTGGACAACCTGCAGGGCATTCTCGCCATCGAGCTGCTGGCGGCGGCGCAGGGGATCGAGTTCCACCGACCGCTGACCAGCTCGGCGCCGATCGAGACGGCACACGCGGCGATCCGCGAGCATGTGGCGCCCTGGGACGAGGACCGGCTGATGGCGCCCGACATCGCCGCCGCGCGCAAGCTGCTGGCCGGGGCCCGCCTGGCCGCGCTGGTGCCGCTCCCATGAGCTTTCAGCGCGTCTGGGTGAACGCTCACCTCGCCACCATGCGCGACGACATCATGGGGATCGTCGAGGACGGCGCCATCGCCGCGGAGGACGGGCGCATCGCCTATGTCGGCCCGCGCGCCGGCCTGCCCACGCATGCGGCTGATGTCACGGACTGCCGGGGCGCCTGGATCCTGCCCGGGCTGATCGATTGCCACACCCACATGGTCTTCGGCGGCAACCGCTCCGGCGAGTTCGAGGCGCGGCTGGCGGGCGCCTCCTACGAGGAGATCGCGCGCGCCGGCGGCGGCATCCTCTCCACCATGCGCGCCACCCGCGCGGCCTCCGAGGAGGAACTGGTGAGCACCGCCCTGCCCCGGCTCGATGGGCTGCTGCGCGAGGGCGTCACCACGGTCGAGGTGAAGTCCGGCTACGGGCTGGAGCTGGGCGCGGAGCTGAAGCAACTCGCCGCTGCCCGCGCGCTGGAGGGCGAGCGGAGGGTCAGCATCGTCACGAGCCTGCTCGCCGCCCATGCCGTGCCGCCGGAATATGCGGGGCGCCGCGCCGAATATGCGCGCCTCGTTGCGGAGGAGATCCTGCCGCGCGCCGCCTCCGAAGGCCTCGCCGACGCGGTCGATGCGTTCTGCGAGAACATCGCCTTCACCCCCGAGGAGACCGCCATGGTCTTCGAGGCCGCCCAACGCTGCGGCCTGCCGGTGAAGCTACATGCCGACCAGCTCACCGATGGCGGTGGCGCCGCGCTGGCCGCGCGTTTCGGCGCGCTGTCCGCGGACCACATGGAGCGCTCCAATCCCGAGGGCATCGCCGCCATGGCCGCGGCCGGCACGGTGGCGGTGCTGCTGCCCGGCGCCACGCTCACGCTGCGGGAACGGCATTTTCCCGACATCGCCACGATGCGCGCAACCGGCTGCCGCATGGCCCTCTCGACCGACATGAATCCGGGCTCCTCGCCCGCGCTGTCGCTGCTGCTGATGCTCAACCTCGGCTGCACGCTGTTTCGCCTGACGGTAACAGAGGCGCTGCTCGGCGTGACGCGCCACGCCGCCGCCGCGCTGGGGCTGAAGGACCGCGGCGTGCTGGCCGAAGGGATGCGCTGCGACCTCGCCCTCTACGCCGTCGAGCGGCCGGCGGAGCTCTGCTACTGGCTTGGCGGCAATCCCTGCATCGGGCGCGTGGTCGGCGGAGAGCCGGCGTGACGCTGGCCGAGATCGAGGCGATCCTGCATGCCGGCGTGCCGCTCGGCGCCGAATGGGGCGTGCGGCTGCTGGAGGCCTCGCCCGGCTATGCGAAGCTGGAGCTGCCCTCCAGCCCGCGCGTGCTGCGGCCGGGGAACACGGTCTCCGGCCCGGCCATCATGGGCCTCGCCGACATCGCCATGTGGGCCGCGCTGCTCGCCGGCACCGAGGGGCGCGACGAAAGCCTGACCACCACCATGAACGTCACCTTCCTCCGGGCCTGCGGGCCGGGGCCGATCATCGCCACGGCACGCGTGCTCAAGGGCAGCGGGCGGACCATCTTCGGCGAGGTGCTGGTGTCGCGTGCGGACAGCGACGAGATTGCGGTCCATATCACCACGAGTTGGGTACGGACCAAGCCCAGGCCTAACCCACGCGTCGCCCCGTAAAGAGCACGGCGGCCAGCATGCCGCCGACCGAGAGCGCCGCACCCAGCGCCTTCACCGCTCCGATCGGTTCGGCCAGCACGACGGCGGACAGGATCAACCCCGTCACCGGCACGATCACCGGCACCTGAAGCGTGAATCAGCCTGGCAACAGTTCCGCGGATTTCAGGCCAGGACGAGGTTCACGCCCTCGGCGAATTCCGCGAAGGGCACGCCATAGACATGGATGGACACCGCAACCTCGGCCGAGCAATTGGCGACGCGGTGGATCACATCGGGGGTGGCCGGGCCATGGCTGGTGTCGCCGCGTGCACGCAGATGCGCGGCGGTCGGCTGGGGCGGTGCGCCGGGGGCGAAAAAATGCTCGGTCAGCACGCCGCTGTGGACGCCGAGCGCGCACCAGGTGAGGTGCGCATGGACGGGCGACATCTGGCCGGGTCGCCAGACCAGGGCCACCACCGCATAGCCGTCGCCCTCGCCTAGCAGATGGCGGATGTAGCGGTCGGGGTTGCAGGGACAGTCCTTGTCGGCGAGCAGCTTCGGATCGTCGAGATACGGCGTGATGGCGGCTGCTACCACGCCGGAGCGTTCCGCCAACGGCGCGCGGGCGGCGACGCGGATATCGGCCAGAAGGCTGTCGAGCCGCGTGAGCGGCGCCGTCATGTTCACAGCACGGTCCTCGCATCCGGGGCGGTGAGCGCGGCCAGCACCATCCGGCGGCTGGCCGAAACCTGTTCATGCATGATGCCCGCCGCGTCGTCGGCGCGGCCGAGCGCCAGCGCCTCCACCAGCACATGATGTTCATGCGCCATCTCGACCGTGCGGTCGCGCGAGCGGAGGCCGAGGATCAGCATACGGGTGCTCTCGTCCAGCAACCGGGCGAGCTGGCGGGCGAGGCGCGCATTGTCGGCAAGGTCTGCGATGGCGACGTGGAAGGCCTTGTTGGCCTCGAGGAAGCACATCGCGCTGTCCTCGTCGGCGCAATCGTAGCCCTCGGCGCAGACGGCATCGAGGCGGGCGAGCATCTGCGCGTCCACCCGGCCGGCGGCGCGGCGCGCGGCCTCGGGCTCGAGCATGAGGCGGAGGTCGAAGACCTCGTGGATGTCGCGGATGGTGACGAGGCTCACCATCCAGCCGCGGCGCGGGACGGCGGTGACCAGCCCTTCCTCGGCGAGCCGCGCCAGCGCGGCACGGACCGGCGCCTTGCCGAGCTCGAGATGCTGGGCGACGGCGGTCTCGGAGACGGTTTCGCCAGGGGCGAGGCGCGCGGTGAGAATGTCGCGGCGGAGTTCCGCGACGGCACGCTCGGTCAGGGAGGGCGGGGCTTCGATGGGGATCAGCAGCGACATTGGCCTGGGCGCATCCGTAACATGTCACTGAAGTTCTACATCAGATTGGCGTGGTTCCACAAGCAAAAATCGCGGAAAACCGGGCCGGCCATCGCCGGCCCGGATCTGGTTCAGTCCACCGAGGCGCCCGAGCGGCGGACGATCTGCCCCCAGCTCTCCACGTCGCGGCGCTGGATCTCGGCGAAGCCTTCCGGCGTGAAGACCGGCGGCAGCGCGATGCCCTGGTTCTCGGTCAGCCACTTGGCGAATTCGGGGTCGCGCAGGACGGTGGTGAAGGCGGCCGAGAGCTTCGCCAGGATCGGGACCGGCAGGTTCGCCGGGCCGAACATCCCGTACCAGGTCGTGCTGACGAAGCCCGGCAGGTTGCAGGCCTCGGCCACGGTCGGGACGTCGGGGAGGACCGCCATGCGCTCGGCCGTGGTCACGCCGAGCCCCCTCACCTGCCCCTGACGCATCGCGCCCATGGCGGGGCCGGACTGGTTCAGGAAGAAGTCCACGTCACCGGCCAGCAGCGCCGTCTGCGCTCCCGGCTGGCCGCGATAGGGGATGTGCGTGACGTCGATGTTCGCGGCCATCGCGAACTGCGCGCCGGCGAGATGCGTCGAAGCGCCATTGCCGGTGGAGGCGTAGTTCAGCTTGCCGGGATTGGCGCGCGCGAAGCGCAGCAGCGCGGCGCAATCGGTGAATTCGGGGCGGCGCTCCGGGTTGACGGTCAGGATGTTGGGCACGTCGCCCAGATGCGCGATCGGCGTGAAGTCGCGGATCACGTGGAAGGGCAGCGTGCGGTAGAGCGTCTGGTTGATGGCATGCGTGCCGGCCGTGCCGAAATAGAGCGTGTAGCCGTCGGGCCGCGACTTCGCGACGAAGTCCGAGCCTATATTGCCGCCGGCGCCGGTGCGGTTGTCGGCCAGGACGGTCACGCCCAGCGTGCGGCTGAGCGGCTCGATCATGCGGCGGACGTAGATGTCGATGCCGGAGCCGTTGGGGAAGCCGCTGTAGATGGTGATCGGGCGGTTGGGAAAGGTGGCGTCCTGCGCATGGGCGATCGCAGGAATTACCAGCGGCAGGGCGAGCAGGGAACGGCGGAGCATGGGAGGGTTCTCCAGAGTGTGAGTCGGGCGCAATCTAGGGGTGGACCGGATCGAGGGAAATCATGGCGGGCAATATCGCGCGGGGCGGCAAATCCATCTATGGCGCGCCGCTCGGCATCCTGATGCTGGAAGCCCGCTTTCCACGCATCCTCGGCGACATGGGCAACGGCGAGACCTGGCCCTTCCCCGTGCTGTTCCGCGTGGTGCGCGGCGCCTCGCCCAGCCGCGTGGTGGAGCAGGGCGCGGCCGGGCTGCTGGACGCCTTCGTGGAGGCGGCGCGCGACCTGGTGGATCTGGGCGCGGAGGCAATCACGACCAATTGCGGCTTTCTCTCCCTCTTCCAGGCGGGGCTGGCGGCGGCGGTGAAGGTGCCGGTCGCGACCTCGTCGATGATGCAGGTGCCCTGGGTGCAGGCGACGCTGCCGCCGGGGAAGCGTGTCGGCATCCTCACGGTGAACAGCGCGAGCCTGACGACGCGGCACCTGGAGGCGGCGGGCGTGCCACTGGACACACCGTTCGAGGGCACGGAAGGCGGCCGCGAGTTCTTCCGCGTGCTGATCCGGTCTGAGAAGGTGGACATGGATGTCGATCTTGCGCGGCAGGATATTCTGGAGGCCGGCGCGCGACTGCTGGAGCGGAATCCCGATGTCGGCGCGATCGTGCTGGAGTGCACGAACATGCCCCCCTATGCGGCGGACCTCGCCGCGGCGACCGGCCTGCCGGTTTACGACATCTATTCGATGATCTCGTGGTTCCAGGCCGGATTGCGCCCCCGCCGCTGGTGATCATTTGATCGAAGGTGCAGGAAACTGAGTTTCCTGCCGGGGTCGAGGGGCAGAGCCCCTCGTTCCGTCCAGGTAAACGTGCGGGACAATATTCGGCCAGGGCGTGACCGGCTCGTTCGGCCGGCAATCCGGCCGCAGCGCCCCACAGTCCCAGCGGTGCCCATCCGGCCTCCCGGTCATGAGCCCCGCCTGCTCGAAGCGGCAGCGGCAGAGGCGCCCGTCGAAGCAGGCGGTCATCCCCTCGCGCAGCCCGTTGCAGACCGGCACCTGCGCCAGGGCCGGTCCGGCGAGGATCAGCAGGAGAAGCAGCACGCGCATGCCGCGATCCTGCGCCCCGATCCCTTAACGAAAGAAAAAGGCCCCGGACGTTTCCGTCCGAGGCCTTCGAAAGCCGAACCTGTAAGGCCGGCTTACTTCATGCCGACAGCCTGGCGGCCACGCTGGCCGTCACGCACGTCGAGCGAGACCTTCTCGCCCTGCGCCAGATCGGTGCGACCCGCGCGCGTCAGGACGGAGGAGTGCAGGAACACGTCCTGGCCGCCATCCTCAGGCGTCACGAAGCCGAAGCCACGTACCTGATCGAACCACTTCACGGTGCCGTTCAGCGGATAGACGGGGCCGGTGCCCTCGTCGAAGTTGCGGCGCGGGGGACCACGATCGCCGCCGCCCGGGCCGCCGAAGCCGCCGGGACCGCGCGGGGCGCCGAAGCCGCCACCCGGGGGACCGCCGAAGTCGCGACGCGGGGGACGATCGCCGAAGCCGCCGGGAGCGCCGAAGTCACGCCGCGGCGGGGCACGGTCGCCAAAGCCACCGGGAGCGCCGAAGTCGCGCCGGGGGGGACGGTCGCCGAAGCCACCACCGCCGCCCGGGGGGCCACCGAAGTCGCGCCGGGGAGGACGATCGCCGAAGCCGCCGCGGGCACCGCCGCCGCCACCGGGACCGCGCTTCAGCTCGGTGATGCGCGTGACGAGCCGACGACCCTGACGGTCGGAGCCGATCTCGCACACGAGAATATCGTCGGTGTCAGGCTGGTCGATGCCAGCCTCGGTCAGAGCGGAAGCGTGGAAGAACACGTCCTGCCCGTCGGGCCCGAGTACAAAGCCGAAGCCCTTACGGCCGTTGTACCACTTGACCTTGGCCTCGATCAGGCCGGTGTCGCCGCCCTCAGGCGCATAATCGTCAGACACGTCTCTCTTCAATCCACGCTAGTGTTCTCGGCCGAACGGGATGCTGGGCGAGTGATTTGAGCATGGCACCCCTCACAGAAGAATGCACGCGAAAACGTCAGGTGAACCGGGCGGGTGAATAAGGCTCGGGCGCAATCGCCGGCGGCGTGCCGCTGAGCAGGGCCACGGCCAGTTCCGCGCTGCGCGGCGCGGCGACGAGGCCGACATGGCCATGGCCGAAACAGTGAAGGATATCCTCGCTCGCCGAGGACTTGCCAATACAGGGAAGCCCATCCGGCATGGAGGGCCGGTGGCCCATCCAGACCTTGATCCGCTCGGGCGGGAGCTCGCGCGGCAGGCCGGGGAAGTTGCGCAGCAGGTGGTCACGCAGGATTTCGGCGCGCTTCCAGTTGGGAGCGGCGCCGAGTCCCGCGATCTCGACCTGGCCGGCCACGCGCAGGCCGGTCTCGGTCATGGTGATGCTCATCTTGCCGTCCGAGGGCATCATGGGCGTGCGCGGCCCGGCCTCGGGATCGGCGATGACGGCATGGTAGCCGCGCTCGGTCTCGAGGGGCAGCGTGTCGCCGGCCTCGCGGGCCAGCGCTTTCGAATAGGCGCCGGCGGAGATGACGGCGCGGTCGACCGGGACCTCGCCCTGGTCCGTGGTCACGGCCTTGAGGCGGCCGGCCTCGATGCGGAAGCCCGTGGCGCGGGCCTTCACCCGCTTCATGCCGTGGGCCTCGGCAAGGGCGACGAGCGCCGCGACATAGGCGCCGGGATTGCGGCAGTGGCCGCCCTCCTCGATCAGGAGGGCGAAGGTGTAGCGGCGGTCGAGGTCGGGCTCGCGCTGGCGGAGCTCGTCCTCGCCGATCTCCAGCCACTTCACGCCCGTTTGTGCACGAATCCGCCAGGCCAGCGCCTCGGCCTCGAAGGCGGCGCGATCGGGAAAGACGTAGAGCAGGCCGCGCCGCTCGACGAGATGGCCGACGCCGGCCTCCTCCGCCAGCGCCGCATGCAGCTCCGGCGCACCGGCGACGAGGGCGCGCAGGGCGTGGCCGGTCTTCAGCACCCTGGCCTCGGTCCAGCCGGAGAGCAGGTAGCGGACCAGCCAGGGCGCGACCTTGGGGAAGTAGGACCAGCGGATGGCCAGCGGGCCGAGCGGGTCGGCGAGGAATTTCGGCACCTTCTTCCACAGGCCGGGCAGAGCCGGAGGCACCGTGCTGGAGGGGCTGAACCCGCAGACGTTGCCGTAGCTGGCGGCCTGCACGCCGCCGGGCGCGGCGGGCTCGATCAGCGTGACCTCGAAGCCGGCGCGCTGGGCCGCGAGCGCCGTGCAGGCGCCAACGATGCCGCCGCCGATGATCGCCAGGCGCCCCCGGTCGCCGGAAGGCGAGGCCGGGAGGCGTGATTCGGTCGCGAAGCCGCTCATGTCCGGCCCGGGTCCTGGCCCGCGAGCAGCGAGACATGGGCGGACACGACGCGCCAGCCGATCTGCGGCATCCGCACCATGATCTTCGTCTCCCGCCCGATCAGCCCGGTGCCGACGCGCTCGTATTCCAGATGCGTGCAGGCGAAGTCCTGGCCGAAGCTCGTGATATGCACCTTCTTCTGCACCCGCTGC
>JAQGHZ010000326.1 GCA_028291485.1 Rubritepida sp.
CGGATACCGCATCAACACATGACGGGCATTTCATGATGGGGCGAAGCAGGCCCTAACGCAGGTGCAGCATTTCTCCGGCCGACCCGTCGGAGAGGATACCCCGTGGCTTCGGCCTCAATACGCGCGCCTTTGGGCCTGACCATTCCGTTACTCCTGTTTCTGACAAGCTGCTCGTTGGTGCCCGCCTACATGCGCCCCGACCCGCCGCTGCCGGCCAGTTGGAACAACGGCGACCTGCGTGACGCCAGCACGGTGCGCGGCGCCTGGTGGCGCGACTTCGGCGATTCCGAACTGTCGTCGCTGGTCGAGCGCAGCCTCGCCGGCAACCAGAACCTCCAGGCGGCCATGGCGCGCATCGAGGAGGCGCGTGGCCAGGTCGAGATCGGCAGCGCCGCGCTGTTCCCCTCGCTGGACCTGGCCGGCACGCTCGATCGGCAGAACGGCCGCAACAATACGCTGCGCCACCAGCAGACGCAGAACCTCTTCGCCCAGGCCAGCTACGAGATCGATTTCTGGGGCAAGAACCGCGCCGCCGCCGCCTCGTCGAGGGCCTTGGCGGATGCCGCCGTGCAGGATCGCGACACCGTCGCCGTCAGTCTCGCCGCCGCCGTCGCCGACACCTATTTCCAGGTGCTGTCGCTGCGCGAGCGGATACGGTGGGCGCAGAGCATCGCGGCCGGCGGCCGCCGCACCCTGACGCTGATCGAGGCCCAGGCACGCGAGGGCACGGCCTCCAACCTGCAGGTCGAGCAGCAGCGCAACACCATCGCCGCCTTCGATGCCGCCGTGCCAGCCCTCGGCCTTCTGCTGGACCAGGCGACGCATCTCCTGGCGACGCTGGTCGGCGTCGCCCCTGAAGGCTTCGATGTCCCCGGACAGGGCCTCGATGGCATCCGCCTGCCGCAGGTGGCGCCGGACGTGCCAGCCACGGTGCTGCGCCGGCGCCCGGACGTCGCCGCCGCCGAGGCGCGGCTGGTCTCGGCCAATTTCGACGTGGGCGTCGCCCGCGCGGCCTTCTACCCGAGTCTGTCGCTGACCGCCGCCCTGGGCGTCGGCACCGCCTCCCTCTCGAGCCTGCACCCCGCCGCCCTGCTGACCGACATCCTGGCGACGCCGCTCCAGACGCTCATCGACAACGGGCGGCTCAGCGGCCAGCTGCTCTACGACCGCGCGCGCGTCACCGAATTGACGGCGACCTACCGGCAGACCGTCATCGTCGCGCT
The DNA here is from genome assembly GCA_028291485.1 of Rubritepida sp. Lineage (GTDB taxonomy): Bacteria > Pseudomonadota > Alphaproteobacteria > Acetobacterales > Acetobacteraceae > Roseococcus. The sequence continues at coordinate 1,224 of JAQGHZ010000326.1, forward strand.
GCAGGATGTCGAGGATCAGCTGAGCGCCATCCTCCGGCTGGATCAGCAAGGCATCCCGATCGGCGTCGCCGTCGAATCCGCCCGTCGGGCCGCCAGCCTGGCGAATTCCCAATTCCGGCTCGGTGCGGTGGATTTCCTGACCGTCCTGACCGTCGAACGTACGCTGTACCTGGCCGAGGACGCCGCACTGCAACTGCGCCTGCTCCGGCTGCTGGCCGCGATCGGCCTGAACCGCGCGCTGGGCGGCGGCTTCGACACACCTGTCCGAACCGCTGTCCAAGGGGCAGGCCTGCCCCCGACGAATGCGGCGAATTGAGCGGAGACCTCTCGTGAAAAAAATCCTGATCCTGCTGCCGCTCAGCGCCGGCGTGGCCGCCGCTGTCTTTTGGCTCGTCCCGCCCGGTGGGCAGGCCGCGACCAATGTGGCTTCAGCACCCGTGCCGGTGGTGGCCGGTCCGGCGACGCGCGGCGACCTGCCGATCTGGCTGAACGGCGTCGGCGCCGTTTTGCCGATCGCGGCCGTCAATGTCCACGTGCGGGTGGATGGGCAACTCATGCGGCTGGCTTTCCAGGAGGGGCAGGACGTCCACGCCGGCGACGTGCTGGCCGAGATAGACCCGCGACCCTTCGAGGCGCTGCTGCGCCAGGCCCAGGCCAATCAGGCCAAGGACGAGGCGACGCTGCGCAATGCCCGCACCGACCTCGGCCGCAACACGCGCCTGGCGGGGATGGGCGCCGGCACGACGCAACAGGTGGATGCCCTGACGGCCCAGGTGGGGGCGCTGCAGGCCACCATCCAGGCGGATGCGGCGCAGGTGGACACGGCAGGGCTCAACCTGAACTTCGCGACCATCACCGCGCCCATCGACGGGCGGGTGGGCGCGCGCCAGGTGGATGCCGGCACCATCGTGCATGCCGGCGACGCGACCGGACTGGTGACGGTGACGCAGATGCAGCCCATCAGCGTGCAGTTTTCCCTGCCGCAGGACGAGCTGCCACGCATCCTGGCAGAACAGGCCAAGGGACCGCTCAACGTCGCGATCGAGACGCGCGACGGGTCGCGGCACCTGGCCGACGGCCACCTCAGCTTCATCGACAGCCAGGTGGACCCGCAGAGCGGGCAGATCCGCCTGAAGGCGATCTTCACCAACGAGGATCGTGCCTTGTGGCCCGGGGCCTTCGTCGTCGCCCGGCTGCTGCTGCGCACCGAGCAGGGCGTCATCGCCGTTCCGGACCGGGCCATCCTACGCGGGCAGCGTGGCAACTACGTCTATGTCGTGAAGCCGGATGCGACCGTCGAGGTGCGCGACGTGCGCACGGGCCCCTCGGTCGGCGACCAGACCGCCATCCTCGCCGGGCTGCAGCCGGACGAGCAGGTGGTGTTCGACGGCCAGTACCGCCTCCGCGCCGGCATGCGCGTCGCGGCCACGACCCCAACAGCGGCAGCAACAGCAACAGCCCGGGCGGGGAACCAGCCATGAGCTTTTCGGAACGCTTCATCCGGCGTCGCATCGGCACGACGCTGCTGGCCCTCGGTCTCGTCGCCGTCGGCATGGCCGCCTATTTCCAGCTGCCGGTGGCGCCGCTGCCCCAAGTGGAATTCCCCACCATCTCCGTGCGGGCCGCCCTTCCGGGAGCGAGCGCCGACACGATGGCGACCTCGGTCGCCACGCCGCTGGAGCGGTCCTTCTCCAATATCCCCGGCATCACGCAGATGACGTCCTCGAGCTCGCTCGGCACCACGAACATCGTGCTGCAGTTCGACCTCTCGCGCGCCATCGACGGCGCCGCGCAGGACGTGCAGACGGCGATCAACGCGAGCACCGGCCTGCTGCCGCGGAACATGCCCAACCCGCCCACCTACAACAAGGTCAATCCGGCGGACTTCACGATCCTCTCGCTCGCGATGACCTCGGACACGCTGCCGCTGACCGAGCTCGACCGGCTGACGGAGGAATTCGTCGCGCAGCAGATCTCGCAGATCCCCGGCGTCGGACTCATCGACTTCCACGGAATGCAGCGGCCTTCGGTGCGCGTGCGCCTCGATCCCGACCGCATCGCCGGGCTGGGCCTGACGCTGGAGGATGTGCGCCTCGCCATCGGCGCCGCCACCGTGAACAGCCCGAAGGGCAGCCTCAACGGCACCAACCAGGCCACCATGCTGGACGCGACCGACCAGGTCATCCGCGCCGACGCCTACGGCCCCCTCGTGGTCGCCTATCGCAACGGGCTGCCGATCCGCCTGTCAGACCTTGGCACGGTGGTCGAGGCGGCGGAGGATGTGCGACAGGCGGCCTGGCTGCAGGGCCGGCCCGCGATCATCATCGATGTGCACAAGCAACCCGGCTACAACGTGGTGGACACCATCCAGGCCATCCGGAACCGCATGCCGGCCATTACGGCGTCGCTGCCGCCTGCGGCCGAGCTGACCCTGGTGGGCGACCGCACCCAGACCATCAAGGCCTCGGTTGACGACGTTCAGGTCACCATGCTGATCACCGTGGCGCTGGTGGTGATGGTGATCTTCGCCTTCCTGCGCAACGGCTGGGCCACGCTGATCCCGAGCCTGACCATCCCGCTCTCCGTCATCGGCACCTTCGGCGTGATGTATCTGCTGGGCTACAGCCTCGACAACCTCTCGCTGATGGGCCTGACCATCGCCGTCGGCTTCGTGGTGGATGATGCGATCGTGGTGATCGAGAACGTCGTCCGCCATCTGGAGATGGGCAAGGGCCGCATCCAGGCCGCCATCGACGGCACGGCGGAGGTGGCTTCGACCATCGTCTCCATGACCATCTCGCTGATCGCGGTCTTCATCCCCATCCTGATGATGGGTGGCATCATCGGCCGCCTGTTCCGCGAGTTCGGCGTCACCGTCGCCGTTGCCATCGCGGTGTCGGGCTTCGTCTCCCTGACGCTGACGCCCATGCTCTGCGGCTGGATACTGAAGCACGAGCACGAGGGCAGCCACGGCGCGCTCTACCGCTGGTCCGAGCGGATGTTCGAGGGCATGACCAGCTTCTATGGCCGCACGCTCGACACGGCGCTGCGCCATCCGGTGCTGATGCTGCTGGTGGCGCTGACGACGGTGGGCGCGACGGGCTGGCTCTACGTGACCGCGCCCAAGGGCTTCTTCCCGCAGCAGGATACCGGCCTGATCATGGCCACCGCCCAGGCCGAGCCCGACATCGCCTTCGACGCCATGTCCGAGCGCATCCAGATGCTGGCGCGCATCGCACAGGCCGATCCGGACGTGGACAACGTCTATATGTGGATCGGCCCTAACCCGACGATCAGCCAGGGGCGGATGATGATCAACCTGAAGCCGCAGGCGCAGCGGAGCGCCACGGCTCCGCAGATCCTGGACCGGCTCAAGGTCCAAGCCGCGGCGATCGGCGGCATTACGCTGGGGATGCAGGTGCGGCAGGACATCCAGGTCGGTGGCCGCGCGAGTACCGCGCAGTATCAGTACACGCTGCAGGGCTCCGACGTGGCCGCCCTGGATCAGTGGGCCGGCACCATGCGGACGAGGATGGCCGCCCTGCCCATGCTGCAGGATATCTCTTCCGACCAGCAGGCCCCGGCGCGCAGCGCGATGCTGCGGATCGACCGCGACACCGCGTCGCGCCTGGGCGTGAGCATCCAGGCGATCGACGACACGCTGTACGACGCCTTCGGCCAGCGACAGGTGGCGACGCTGTTCACGCAGCTCAACCAGTATCGCGTCGTGGAGGAGGTCGACCCGGCCTTCCAGCGATCGACCGCCGCGCTGTCGCACCTGCATGTGCGGTCGGCCACGAACGGGCAGCTGGTGCCGCTCGGCCTGCTGGTGAGGATCGAGGACACCGTCGCGCCGGTCTCGATCAACCACCAGGGGCTGTTCCCGGCCATCACCCTGTCCTTCAACCTGGCGCCGGGTGCGGCGCTGGGCGAGGCCGTCACCGCCATCGAACAGGCGGCGCTGTCAGCCGGCATGCCCGCCACCATCACCACCAGCTTTCAGGGCACCGCGCAGGCCTTCCAGAGCTCGCTCAGCAGTCAGCCCTGGCTGATCCTGACGGCGCTGGTCGCGGTCTACATCGTGCTGGGCGTGCTCTACGAAAGCGCGATCCATCCGCTGACGGTGATCTCGACGCTGCCCTCCGCGGGGCTGGGGGCGCAGCTGGCACTGCGCTTCACGGGTCAGGACCTCTCCATCATGGGGGTCATCGGCATCATCCTGCTGATCGGCATCGTGAAGAAGAACGCCATCATGATGATCGACTTCGCCCTGGTGGCGGAGCGCGAGCATGGCAAGTCGTCGCTCGAGGCGATCCGCGAGGGCTGCGTGCTGCGCTTCCGGCCGATCATGATGACCACGCTCGCGGCGTTGTTGGGCGCCGTGCCGCTCGCCATCGGTACCGGCACGGGGGCCGAGCTCCGCGTGCCGCTGGGCGTAGCGATCGTGGGCGGCCTGATCATCTCGCAGATGCTGACGCTCTACACGACGCCGGTGATCTACGTCTGGTTCGACAAGCTGGCGAAGCGTCGTAAGCCGACGCCGGCCTTGGCGGTTGGCGATGCCCTCCTGGCCGATGCCAAGCACGCTGCGGCGCGGTGAAGTCGCACGGCGACAGAACGGGATCGGATCATCTCTGAAGAACCCGCG
>JAQGHZ010000358.1 GCA_028291485.1 Rubritepida sp.
CCTGTTCCCGCAGGCGATGCATCCGCGCATCGAGCTCCGCGTCCTGTACCCTCGGGCCCTCGGCGATCGGCTCGACCCGCGCGGACCGGATCTCGCCGGAGAGGGACTGATCCAGCAGCCGCACGCGCCGGATTCCCTGCAGGATGGCCGTGTGGGACTTGCCGTCCGGCGAGGAGATGTAGCGCAGAAGCCGGGCTTCCGTCGCGACGGCGTGGAGGTCGGCGAGGTCCAGAACCTCCTTCGGCGGGCCGCGGCGCAGGGCGAGGGCCACGTGCCGGCCATGCCGGGCCGCTTCCTGAAGCCCCGCGGCGACAGGCTCGCCATCCGCCGACAGGGGCACGATGGTGCCGGGGAGGAGGACGACATCCTCGACCGGCAGCAGGATCAGCTCGTCGGCGGGAGGGTTGGCCTGGGTGTCCATCAGCCGAGCTTCCTGAGAATGATGGTGAGGCACCCGTCGGCCAGCTCGCGCTCCACGAGCTCGTAGCGGCCGGGCGGCAGCGCGACCCTTCTTTCGAACCGCCCATGGGGCAGCTCCATCCGATGCACGCGCGCGACGTGGATGGCCGGCGGAAGCTGCCGAATGCCGACGATCGCGAGCTCGTTGCCCTCCACGGCCAGGTCGATGTCGACGACGCGGACACCGGGCATCGCGGCCACGAGGATCATGGTCTCGGCGGTCTCGAGCACGTCCACCGGCGGCTCCCAGCCGAAGCCCGTCGGCTGGCAGAAGTCCTTGCGAAGGGCCTCGATCCGGGAAAGCTTCGCAAGTGCGTCTGCCCAGAGAAGGTACGCCGTGGTCCGCTGCATGGGAGCTCTCTCAATTCCTGCCATCGGGGAAGGACAGATTTGGGCGCAAGACCCCCAGGCAGATTGCACGCGCGTGTCGGCCCGATGGTCCGGCTTGAGATGGGGCCGATCGCCGCCGATAAAAGCCCAATCCGAACGGCTCCCCGATGGTTCACGGATCATGGCACGGGGATCGCAGCCCAGCCGTTCATGGCGTCCATGCCTCGCCGGCATGGATACGCCGCCGGTCCCTTGCATCGGCGGCCGTACCGCACCACGACAGGGGTCGCATCCCGGCACGTCGCCGGGCCCTGAAGCGTTGAACCCGAGGAGAGTGCGTTGACCAAAGGCTCTGACCTGCTCGTCGCGGCTCTGGAAAACGAGGGTGTCGACCGCATCTTCGGCATCCCGGGCGAGGAGAACCTGGACGTCGTCGAATCCATCCGGAAATCGTCGATCGAGCTGGTGCTGACGCGCCACGAGCAGGCCGCGGCCTTCATGGCCGCCACCTACGGAAGGCTCACCGGCAAGCCGGGCGTCTGCATCACCACGCTGGGGCCGGGCGCGCTGAACCTTTCCACGGGCGCGGGCTACGCACTGCTGGGCGCCATGCCGATGATCATGATCACCGGGCAGAAGGGCATTCTCTCCTCGCGCCAGGCGCGGTTCCAGATCGTCGACATCGTCGCCGCCATGAAGCCGCTGACCAAGCTGTCGCGCCAGATCGTCTCGCCCCAGGTGATCCCGACCCTGGTGCGCGAGGCTTTCCGGGTGGCGCAGGAGGAGCGGCCGGGGCCCGTCCACCTGGAGTTGCCCGAGGACATCGCCGCAGAGGAATGCGAGGACGTCGCGCTCATCCCGCCGCATCCAATGGAACTGCCGCTGGCTGGCGCCGAAGCCCTGGACCGGGCGGCGGCGATGATCCTGCAGGCCCGGCGCCCGCTGGTGATGCTGGGCGCAGCGGCCTCCCGCCCGCGTTCCACCTCCGACCTCGCGCAGTTCGTCGTGCGGACGCGCATCCCCTTCTTCACGACGCAGATGGGCAAGGGCACCGTGCCGGGCGGCACCGAGCTCTACATGGGCACGGCCGCGCTCTCCGAGCGCGACTATGTGCACGAGGCCATCGAGCGCGCCGACCTCATCATCACCATCGGCCACGACACGGTGGAGAAGCCGCCCTTCATCATGGGTGCATTAGGGCCGAAGGTCATCCATGTCGGCTACCAGCCGGCCAGCGTCGAGCAGGTCTATTTCCCGCAGGCCGAGGTGATCGGCGACATCGGCCCCTCGCTGCGGCTGCTGGCCGATCGCGTCGAGGGGAAGATCCCGCATGCCCAGGCCCTGCTGCCGGTGCGCGAGGGCATCCTGGCCCGCATCGCCGCGCGCGCGACGGAGGACCGCTTCACGCCGCAGCGCCTGGTGCACGACATCCGCGAGGTGATGCCGGCCGACGGCATCCTGGCGCTCGACAACGGCATGTACAAAATCTGGTTCGCGCGGAACTACCGCACGCGGGTCGCGAACACGCTGCTGCTCGACAACGCGCTGGCCACCATGGGGGCGGGCCTGCCCTCGGCGATGATGGCGGCGATGCTCTACCCCGAGCGCCGCGTCATGGCGGTCTGCGGCGATGGCGGCTTCATGATGAACAGCCAGGAGATGGAGACGGCCGTCCGTCTGGGGCTGAACCTCGTCGTGCTGGTCATCGAGGACAAGGCTTATGGCATGATCCGCTGGAAGCAGGCCGTCGACCGCTTTCCCGACTACGGCATGACCTTCAACAATCCGGACTTCGTGAAATACGCGGAATCCTACGGCGCCAAGGGCACGCGGGTCTCCGAGATCGGCGAATTGCGGCCGACCCTGGAGAAGGCCTTCGCCGGGGGCGGCGTGCACCTCGTCGTCGTGCCCATCGACTATTCGGAGAACCAGCGCGTCCTCGTCGAGGAGCTGCGCGACCGTCTTCCCGTCACACAGGAGGCCTGACCATGGCGCGCATGATCCACGTCGTGCAGGCCTTCGACCGGACGCCGATCGCAGAAGTCCCCGCCGACGACGCGCAATCGCTGGACGCCAAGCTCGCGGCGGCCTCACGCGCCATGCGGGACCGCGACGGCTGGCTCAAGCCGCACCAGCGCATCGCCGTGCTCCGGCGCACCGCCGAGCTGCTGGGGGCCCGCCAGTCGGATTTCGCGATGCTCATCGCGCGCGAGGGCGGCAAGCCGCTGACCGACGCCACCGTGGAGGTGATCCGCGCGATCGACGGGCTGCGCAATGCCGCCGACGAGATCCGCAACTTCGCCGGCAAGGAGATCCCCATGGGCCTCACGCCGGCGAGCGAGGGGCGCTGGGCCTTCACCACCAAGGAGCCGATCGGCGTCGTGGCGGCGATCTCGGCCTTCAACCACCCGCTGAACCTCCTGGTTCATCAGATAGCGCCGGCC
>JAQGHZ010000389.1 GCA_028291485.1 Rubritepida sp.
GGTGGCTGGACACCCCTTCGTCACTCCGTTATCACCCGGCCACCCAACGGCGCCCAGGTAGCTCAGTTGGTAGAGCATGCGACTGAAAATCGCAGTGTCGGCGGTTCGATTCCGTCCCTGGGCACCATTTGATTTCTCAAGACAATTTGGCAAATTTGGCGCGTGCGAAGGCGCCTCTTCGAAGGCCCTGTCGACATCAGCGGACCCATTTGGGCAAGATTGCCGGTGCGTGGCCATCCGTGTTCAGCGGCCTCGGTCCCCAGCGTGGCGTTCAAGGCAAATGCCTTGCCGGAACGCCGCCGGAAGGTGACCCTCTCCGTTGGAGCGTCGCAACGGAGCCCTCGCGCGGTCTGAAAGCGGCCCGGGTGTCGCCCGCGCTCCCCCAGGGAACGCGGCGAGCCCCCCATAGAGGGGATTGGACGAGTTGCGCCTCCAGTACAAACTCTGCGTCAGGTCCTCTTCTTGAACAGGCTTCGCATGGCAGGTTTCGCGCCCCTACGCTGGATCATCGGGGCGGGCGCGTTGGCGGCGCTCGGCACGGCGCTGTGGTTCGCCACGCGCCCTCCGCCGCTGACCGTGCAGGGCGAGGTCTCGGCCGACCGGGTCGACATCAGCCCGCGCGTCTCCGGCCGCATCGCCCGGCTGGGCGCCATGGTCGGCGACACGGTGCAGCAGGGCACCGTGATCGCCGAACTGGAGAGCCCGCAACTCGTGGCGACCCTGGCGGCCGCGCAGGCCTCGCTGGGCGTGGCCCGGGCCGACCTTGCCCGCGTCAGCAGCATCCGGGCGGAGACCGTCGCGGCACGCCGGGCCGAGCTCGAGGCCGCCCATGCCGACGTCGTCCTCTACCAGGAGGCCTACAACCGGCAGGCGCAGCTCGTCCGTTCCGGCAACACGCCGCAGGCGCGAGTGGACGAGGCGACGCGCAACCTCGAGACCGCGATCCGCAAGCAGGAATCGGCCCAGGCCGCGCTGCAGCTGGCGACCGCCGGCGCGAGCCCGGAGGAGCGCGCACTGGCCGCGGCCCAGGTGGAGCAAGCCCAGGCCGCCCTCCAGCAGCGGCAGGTGGATGTGGCGGAGCTCACCGTTCGCGCGCCGATCACCGGCCAGGTCACGACGCGCGTCGCCGAGCTCGGCGAGAATTTCTCGCCCGGCGCGCCGCTCTTCTCGCTGGTCGACATGCGCAACGCCTGGTTCACCTTTAACCTGCGCGAGGACCTGCTCGCCGGCCTCACCATCGGCGATACCTTCGAGGTGACGGTGCCGGCGCTCGCCTCGGCGGTCGTTCCATTGCGCGTCACGGTGATCAACGCCCAGGGCCAGTTCGCCACCTGGCGAGCGACCCGCGCCACGGGCGATTTCGACCTGCGCACCTTCGAGGTCCGCGCCGTGCCCACGCGACCCGTGGAGGGGCTGCGCCTGGGCATGAGCGCGATCGCCGCCTGGAACCGGCGGGCTCCCTCGGCGGGCAGCCCCCGGGCGGGCGCGCCCTGAGATGACGCCCCGCCGCGCGCTGCACCCCGGCTTCTGGCTGGTCTTCTGGCGCGAGCTGGGGTGGCTGCGCCGCCGCCCCTTCCTGCTGGTGCTGACGACCGCCTCGCCGCTCGGGCTCATGGCGCTGCTCACCGCAGTGTTCAGCGCGGGCCTCGCGACGCGGCTGCCGATCGCCGTGCTGGACCTCGACGGCTCCGAGCTGTCCCGCACCGTCATCCGCACGGTGGACGCCACGCCCGACGTGGCCGTCAGCCAGCGCGTGAGCGACCTGGGCGAGGGCCGCGCGCTGATCCTCTCCGGCCGCATCCATGGACTGCTGCTGCTGCCGGCCAACCTGGAGCGGGACGTCACTGCCGGGCGCCGGCCGGAGGTCGTGTTCTTCTACAACACGCAGCGGCTGACCGCGGGCAACCTCGCGCTGCGCGGGGTCAGCAACGCCGTTCCGAACGTCGCCGCGGGCATCCGGATCTCGCTGCGGACCGCGCAGGGCCAGCCCTCGGAGGTGGCGCAGCCGGATCTCACGCCCATCCCGGTGCAGACCCATGCGCTGTTCAACCCGACGTTGAACTACGTGCACTTCCTGCTCGCGGCCCTGCTGCCCAGCGTGCTGCAGGTCGTCGTGGTGACGGCGGCCGCCTATTCGGTCGGCCTGGACGTCGAGACGCCCCATCGCCTGCACAGCCTGCGGCGGCTCGGCGGCGGGCTGTGGCCCGCGGTGGCCGGCAAGACCCTGCCCTATACCCTCCTCTTCCTGATGGTGCTCGGCCTGTCCGACACGGTGCTCTTCGGCGTCCTCGGGATGCCGCTGCGCGGGGATCGCGGGCTGCTGCTGCTGGCCGCGCTGCTCTTCATCCTGGCGTGCCAGTTCCTCGGCACCTTGCTGGCCCTGGTGCTGCGGCCGATGGGCAGCGCGGTCAGCATCGCCACGCTGCTGACGGCCCCGGCCTTCGGTTTCATGGGGATCGGCTTTCCGCGGATCGGCATGAGCGCCTTCGCCCATGGCTGGGGCGCGATCCTGCCCGGGACCTGGTTCCTCACCGCCCGGATCGACCAGACGATCCGCGGCACGCCGCCGGCCCTCTCGGCCCGGCCGCTGCTGATCCTGCTGGCCATCGCCGTGGGGCTGGCAGCCCTCCTCGCGCTCCGGTTGGAGAGCCTGCGTGCCGAGAGGGTCCTGCACGAGGCCACCCCGTGAGCGGCGTCCTCGCCGTCTTCCGGGGCGAGTTCCGCCGCATCTTCGCGCTGAAGCCCGTCTTCGCCACGCTGGTCCTTGCGGTCGCGATCTATGCGGTCTTCTACCCGCAGCCCTATCTGAATGAGGCGCTGCGCGACGTCCCGATCGCCGTCGTCGACGCCGACAACACGCTCAGCAGCCGCGAGATGGCCCGCCGCATCGACGCGACGCCGGATATCGCCGTCGCCCTGGTCCTGCCCGACCTGCCCAGCGCCGAGCGCGAGGTCCAGGCGCGCAGCATCCACGGCATCCTGGTGATCCCGCGCGAGTTCGAGCGCGACCTGCTGCACGGCCGCTCCGCGCCGGTCGCGCTCTACGCCGACGCCGGCTACTTCCTCATGTACCAGCGCCTCTCCGGCGGCGTGACGGCGGTGGCGCGGACCTTCGGGGCGGAGGTGGAGGCAACGCGGCTGGTCGCGCTCGGCGTCGACCCCGCCTTGGCGCTGGCCGCCGGCGACCCGATGCCGCTGACCGCCGTCGCGCTGTTCAACCCGCAGGGCGGCTACGCGACCTATGTGCTGCCGGCCGCCCTGGTGCTGATCCTGCAGCAGACGCTGCTCATCGGCGTGGGGCTGCTCGGCACCCTGCCCGGCGCGAGGGTGGCCGAGGCCTCCCCGGTCGCGACGGTGCTGGGCAAGCTGCTCGCCTATCTGACGCTCGAGACGGCGGCCGTGCTGCTCTATCTGGTCGTCCTGCCCTTCTCCTACGGCATCCCGCGGCTCGGCCCGCTCTGGGCGATCCTGTTCGTCGCGCTGCCCTTCGTCCTGGCGGTGGCCGGCCTCGGCCTGGTCGTCGCCGCGGTCTTCCACAGGCCGCTGGTGGTGCAGCTGGTCTTCGCCGCCGTGGGGCTGCCCTTCTTCTTCCTCGCCGGCTTCGCCTGGCCGACCGAGTCCATCCCGGGGGCCGTCCATTGGATCGCGCAGCTGGTGCCCAGCACCACCGCGATCGACGCGCTCGTGCGCGTGTCTCAGCTCGGCGCTCCGCTCCCCCTCGTGCGGGATCAGATCCTGGTGCTCTGGGGGCTGGTGGCCTTCTACGGCACGCTCGCCGTGCTGCTGGAGGCGCGAAGGGCCGAAAGGCCCATCCTCGCCAGCCCTTGAATAGGGCTTCCCCTGTGGTCTCACCGCCGGACCAGCGCGTGGGCACGAAGCGTCTGGCCGGGCTGCAGGTAGGTGATGACAGGACGGCTGTTTTCACCGGTGCCGGTCACGACGGGAATACCCGAAGCCCCGGAGATGACGTAATGGCAACCCCAGCGACGCTTGGCCGTTGAGGCCACGCCGGCCGCAAGGGAGCATTGAGAACCATGTCTGACCGTTTCCTCGACGACCGCCGCAGCGGCCTGGAAGAAGCCTTCTTCGCCCGGCAGAACGAGGAGCTCCGCCGCCGGATCGCCGAATCCGGCATCCAGTCCGACCGCCGCGCGGCCCTGGCCACCGCGTCGCACATCCAGGATCCGGCCGTGCTGGACCGCCTGCTGGACCTCGGCCTCGGCGCCGAGACGCTCTCCGCCCTCACGCTCGTCCCGCTGGTGCTGGTCGCCTGGGCCGATGGCGACCTCTCGGGCCTGGAACGCGATGCCGTGATGGACGCCGCCGCGAAGGAAGGGATCCACCACGACGGTCCGAGTCACGCGCTGCTAAAGGGCTGGCTGCGCACGAAGCCGGGCCCGCAGCTCGCCGCGGCCTGGAAGGACTACGTGCGCGCGCTGACCAAGCCGCTCGAGCTCGACGCGCGGCGCGAGCTGGAGCTCCACGTGATGAACAAGGCGCGCCAGGTGGCCGATGCCGCCGGCGGCTTCCTGGGGCTGACCTCGCGCATTTCGGTCGCCGAGCGGGAGATGCTGTCGGACCTCAGCGCCGCCTTCCACCCGTAGATCGCCGATCGGGTGGCATCGCCGCCTCCTGCGGGCCTTGCCCTGACGCAAGGCTTCCTCGCCGAGGCATGCGCGCAGATTGCTGCATCCGCTCACACCCGTGAAGATATCAGCATGACCCGCATCCCCCGCCGCGGCCTGCTCGCGACGCCGCTCGCCACGCCCGCCCTCGCGCAGCCCGGCTTTCCCAACCGGCCGATCCGGCTGGTCGTGCCCTGGCTGCCCGGCGGCTCGGCAGACCACCTGCGGCTGCTGGCCGAGCTCGCCGGGCGCAACCTCGGCCAGCCGGTGGTGACGGAGAACCGGCCGGGCGTCAGCGGCACGCTGGGCCCCACGCTGCTGGCGCAGGAGACGCGGGGCGACGGGCATCTCATCGGCCAGATCCCCATCACCGTCTTCCGCATCCCCGCGATGATGCGCCGCCCGCCCTTCGACCCGATGGCCGACTTCACCTGGGTGATCCACCTCTCGGGCTATTGCTTCGGCGTGGTGGTGCGCGGCGACGGCCCCTACCGCACGTGGGAGGACCTGCTCGCCCATGCCAAGGCCAATCCCGGCCGCGTGAGCTACGCCTCGCCGGGCGCGGGATCGAGCCCGCACATCGCCATGGAGCGCATCGCCGCCGAGACCGGCGCACAATTCCTGCACGTGCCGTATCGCGGCGGCACGGACACGGCGCAGGCCCTGCTCAGCGGCGCGGTGGACTGCACCGCCGACAGCACGAGCTGGGCACCGCTGGTGCAGGACGGCACCTTCCGGCTCCTCGTCACCTGGGGCGCCGAGCGCGCGCGCCGCTTCCCCGAGGTGCGGACGCTGCGCGAGGTGGGGATCGACCTCGTCTCGGACTCCCCCTTCGGCCTGGCGGCGCCCAAGAACACCGACCCCGGCGTGGTCCGCGCGCTGCACGACGCCATCAAGCCCGCGCTGCTCGACCCGCGGCACATCGAGATGCTCGACCGCTTCGACATGCCGCTGCGCTATATGGGACCGGAGGAGTACGCCGCCTTCGCACGGCGGCTGAACCAGGAGGAGGGCGACGCCGTGCGCCGCCTGGGCCTGCGGATGGATTGAGCCAGATGGATTGAAGATGAACGCAGACATCAGAGCGGCGAGCAGCGCCGCGGACCTCGCCGCCGTCGTCGCGCTGTTCCGGGCCTATGCCGCCTCGCTCGACGTGGATCTGGCCTATCAGGGTTTCGAGGCCGAGATGGCGGCGATGCCGGGCAAATACGCCCCACCCGCC
>JAQGHZ010000445.1 GCA_028291485.1 Rubritepida sp.
CGGATCGCTGGAAGCACCCATGCTGGCCGGCTTCGCGCTGGCTCTGCCGCCGCGGGCGCTGCTGCGCCCGGCGCCCGGCCGCGCCCTGCTGGTGCTCGGTAGCGACGTCGAGGAGGGCGCCACCCTCCGCGCCGCCGCGGCGGGCTTCGGCCTCGTGACCGACCCCGCCGATCCGCGCCGCCGCGTCATCGCCTGCCCGGGCCTTCCGGCCTGCGCGAGCGCCGAGGCCGAGACCCGCACACTGGCCGCCGCTCTGGCGGCGCTGCCAAGCCTGCCCGGGACGGTTCATGTCTCTGGCTGCGCCAAGGGCTGCGCGCATCCCGGCCCGGCGGCGATTACCCTGGTGGGGCGCGATGGCGGCTTCGGCCTGGTCCGGGCTGGCGGGCCGCGCGATCTTCCGGCATGCCATCTGGCGCCCGGCGAGGTGGCCGCGGCGATCAGGGACCGGTGATGACCGACTACATCCGCGACGGTGCGGCGATCTACGAAAAATCCTTCGCGATCATCCGCGCCGAGACCGACCTCTCCCGCTTCGCGCCGGAGGAGGAGGACGTCGCCGTGCGCATGATCCACGCCTGCGGCATGGTCGAGGCGGCGGCGCATTTCGCCTTCGCGCCAGGCTTCGTCGGGGCGGCGCGCGCCGCACTGGCCTCCGGCGCGCCGATCCTGTGCGACGCCGAGATGGTGGCGCGCGGCGTCACGCGGGCGCGGCTGCCCGCAGGCAACGAGGTGCTCTGTGCCCTGCGCGAGCCGGAGGTGCCCGCGCTGGCCGAACGCCTCGGCACCACGCGTTCCGCTGCCGCCTTCGAGCTGCTGCGGGACCGCATGGCCGGCGCGCTGATCGCCATCGGCAATGCCCCCACCGCGCTCTTCCATCTGCTGGAGATGCTGGCCGCCGGCGCGCCGCGTCCGGCCGCGATCATCGGCATGCCGGTGGGCTTCGTGGGCGCCGCCGAATCCAAGGAGGCGCTGAGCGCCAGCGACCTCGGCATCCCCTGGGCGGTGGTGCGCGGGCGGCTCGGCGGCAGCGCCATGACGGCGGCGGCGGTGAACGCCCTCGCCAGGCCCGGCCTATGAGAACCGGCCGACTTTATGGCGTCGGCACCGGCCCCGGCGATCCGGAGCTGCTGACACTCAAGGCCGCGCGCGTGCTGGGCGCGGTGCCGGTGATCGCGCATTTCGCCAAGCGCGGCAACGCCAGCAATGGGCGCGCCGCGCTCGGCGCCCTGCCGCTGCGCGCCGATGTCATCGAGCTGCCGCTGCTCTACCCGGTGACGACGGAGATCGACCGGCACGACCCCTGCTACAAGGAGAAGATCGCGGGCTTCTACGAAGCCTCCGCGGCCGCCATCGCCGCGCATCTCGACGCGGGCCGCGACGTCGCGGTGCTCAGCGAGGGCGACCCGCTGTTCTACGGCTCCTACATGCATCTGCACCTGCGCCTCGCGCCGCGCTACGCGGCCGAGGTGATCCCCGGCATCACCAGCATGTCCGGCGCCTGGTCGATGGTGGGCGCGCCCATCGCGCAGGGCGACGATGTGCTCGCCGTGCTGCCCGGCACCTTGCCGGAAGACGAACTGACGCGCCGCCTCGCGGGCGTGGAAGCGGCGGTGATCATGAAGGTCGGCCGCCACCTGCCGCGCATCCGCCGCGCGATCGAGGCCGCGGGCCGGCTGGACGGCGCCATCTATGTCGAGCGCGCGACCTGCGCGAATGGCGGCTCGGAACCCCTCGCCACGCGCGACGACCGGCCGGCGCCGTATTTCTCGCTCGTGCTCGTCCCGGGCTGGCGATGAGCGGGCGGCTGGACGTCGTGGGGCTGGGGCCGGGCCGCGAAGGGCTGGTGACGCCGGAAGCGAGCGCCGTGCTCGCCGCGGCCGATGCGCTCTACGGCTACGGCCCCTATCTCGATCGGGTGCCGCCGCGCGAGGGGCAGGCGCGCCACCCCTCCGACAACCGGGTCGAGCTGGATCGCGCCCGCGCGGCGCTGGTCGCGGCCGGGGCCGCACGTGTCGCCATGGTCTCGGGCGGCGATCCCGGCGTCTTCGCCATGGCGGCCGCCGTCTGCGAGGCGGTCGAACAGGGGCCCGCCGCCTGGCGCGCCATCGAGATCGTGATCCATCCCGGCATCACCGCGATGCTGGCGCTGGCCGCGCGGGTCGGCGCGCCGCTCGGGCATGATTTCTGCGCGATCTCGCTCTCGGACAACCTCAAGCCCTGGCCGCTGGTCGAGCGTCGCCTTGCGGCCGCCGCGCAGGTGGGTTTCGCGATGGCGCTGTACAATCCCATCAGCCGCGCGCGCCCCTGGCAGCTCGGCGCGGGCCTCGACGTCCTGCGCGCGCACCTGCCGGGAGAGACGCCGGTGATCTTCGGCCGCGCCGTCGCGCGCGAGGACGAGGAGATCCGCGTCACCACCCTCGCCGAGGCCGATCCCGCCGGTGCGGATATGGCGACCTGCATCCTCATCGGCACGGCGGAGACGCGCGTGATCCCGCGCCCCGGGCTGCCGCCGCTGGTCTACACGCCGCGGAGGGCGCCGGCGTGATCGAGCCAGGCCAGCGCCTCTTCCGCCGTCGCGACATTCGGTGCCTCGGGCAGTTCCGGACGGCGCAGCATCACGACACGGATTCCCAGCGCGCGCGCAGCGGCGATCTTGCCGTAGGTCGCGGTGCCGCCGCTATTCTTGCAGACGATCGCCTCGATGCGCGCGTCGCGCAGCATGGCGTATTCGCCGGCCTCGTCGAAGGGGCCGCGCGCGAGGATGTAGCGGGCGCGCGGCACGGCGAGCGGCGGCATGACGGGATCGACGCTGCGGATGAGGTAATCGTGCTGCGGCGCTTCGACGAAGGGCGCCAGCTCCTGCCGGCCGAGCGCGAGGAAGACGCGGTGCTCCGGCACGCCGAGCGCGGCGACCGCCTCGCGCGCCTCTGCGACTTCGGCCCAGTCGTCGCCGGGCACGGGCTGCCAGGGCGCGCGACGCAGCGCGAGGAAAAGCACATCGGCGGCCGCCGCGGCCTGCGCCGCGTGGCGCGACATGGTGGCGGCGTAGGGATGCGTCGCATCGACCAGGGCGCCGATGCCGGCTTCGCGCAGATGGGCCGCGAGCCCTTCGGCCCCGCCGAAGCCGCCCATCCGCACCGGCACGGGCATCGCCACGGGATTTACGGTCCGGCCGGCCAGCGACAGCACCGCGTCGGCGCCGCGCGCGGCCAGCAGCGCCGCGAGCTCGCGCGCCTCGGTCGTTCCGCCGAGAATCAGGATGGGTGACGTCATGTCCTCCGAACCTGCGGCCGCGACGCGCTGGCTGTCCATCCTCGGCCTCGGCGAGGAGGGCGTGGCCGGGCTGCCGCCGCTCTCGCGCGGGCTGATCGAGGGCGCGGAAATCGTCTTCGGCGGTCGCCGGCACATCGAACTGGCGTCTTCCCTGATCCGCGGCGAGGCGCGTCCCTGGCCCTCGCCCTTCGACGTCGCGGGCGTGCTGGCGGAGCGCGGGCGCCGCGTGGTCGTGCTGGCCTCGGGCGATCCGATGCTCCATGGCGTCGGCGCGACGCTCCTGCGCCGCATGCCGCCGCAGGAGGCGCTGGTGCTGCCCGCGCCCTCCGCCTTCAGCCTGGCGGCGGCGCGGCTGGGCTGGCCGCTGGAAGGCGTCGTGACCCTCTCGCTGCATGGGCGGCCGGTCGAGCTGCTGCGGCCGCATCTGCATCCGGGCGCCCGCATCCTGGCGCTGACGAGCGACGCCGACGGGCCCGCCGCCGTCGCCGCCCTGCTGCGCGCGGGATTCTCCGGCACGCGCCTCACGGTCCTGGAGGCGTTGGGCGGCCCTCGCGAGCGCTTCGTCGCGACGACTGCGGCCGGGTTCGACCTGACCGGCATCGCGCCGCTCAACCTGGTGGCGCTGGAGGTCGTGGCCGCACCGGACGCGCGCATCCTCCCGCGTGCGCCGGGTTTGCCCGATGCGTATTTCGAGCATGACGGCCAGCTGACCAAGCGCGTGGTCCGCGCCGCCACGCTTTCGGCCCTGGCGCCGCGCCGGGGCGCGCTGCTCTGGGACATCGGCGCGGGCGCGGGGTCCATCGGCATCGAGTGGATGCTGGCCGATCCCTCGATGCGCGCCATCGCCATCGAGGCGCGCGCCGATCGCGCCGCGCGCATCCGGCGCAACGCGCTGGCGCTCGGTGTGCCGGGGCTTTCGCTCGTCGAGGGCGAGGCTCCCGCTGCGCTGCACGGACTCGAAGCGCCGGACGCGATCTTCCTCGGCGGCGGCGCGGGCGACGCGCTCGATGCGGCGCTGGCCGCGCTGAAGCCAGGGGGGCGTTGCGTGGCCAATGCCGTCACGCTGGAGACGGAGGCCTTGCTGCTGGCCCGTCGGGCGGCGATCGGCGGCGAGATGATCCGCCTCGCCGTCTCGCAGGCCG
>JAQGHZ010000451.1 GCA_028291485.1 Rubritepida sp.
GCATCCATCCCCTGCTTGTTCGGCGAACCCACGACAACCCGCGAAGTTTCAAGCCATTCTGGGTCCGCGGCTTGGGGGTATGCGGCCATCGGGTTAGGGATGGACTGGCAAGCGGCTGACCGCCTCCTCGAATGGACCGGCGGGAAGAAGGCTCGGGTGCCGCACCTCTTCAGCGTTGCCGACGGCTCGCCCGTGATGGCCGTCGCTGGGCTCTGGGACCGCTGGCGGGATCCTGAAGCGGACGAGGAGGTGCTGAGCTGCACCATGGTCGTAACCGAGGCGCATTCCTGAATGCAGCAGTACCACGACCGCACCCCCGGTCTTCCTCTCGCCGGATAGCTTCTCCGGTTGGCTGGACGGCTCGCTGGGGACAGAGGTGCTGCGGTCGGCTGAGGTGGTGCCGATAAGGGAGTGGATCGCGGACCGCCGGCTCAACACCGCAGGCAAGGGCGATGAGGATCCAGGCCTCCTGGCGCCTGTCTCCGCGGACGCGCCACCGCCAGGCAACCTGCTTTAGGCGCTGCCCTTCGGCTTCTCCATCAGGTCGGCCACCTCAATGAACTTGGCGCCGAGGGCCCGCAGCGAGGTGTTCTCGACAAGAAAACGGGCACCTTTTTGGGTCCGTGGATCTCCCGTACTCGGCCGGGTACTCGACGCTCAGCACGACACGCAGGGGCAGGAAGTCGAATCCCACGCCGGTCATGAAGACGGGTTCGGTGAGCGGACTGGACGGCGGCTTCTTGGTCATACGGGGGCTCCTGCGATTGCCTGAAGCCAACCTAACGCTTGATCCACGAATTGAGGTGCGGTACGACGCGCGCGCTGCGGCGGCGTGGAAGGACACGCTATTTTGCTTGGGGACGCCTGGGCGAATGGACCATGGCGCGGGGTCTATTTCCCGCGGAGCGATGGAGCTGGTTGCAGAATCCAGCCCGCAGCAGGAAGCCCGGCACGGGACCCCCCGGCCGGGTCTTCCTTTATCGCCCTAGCACGCCGTTGCCGCGGGGCAGGGCGACTCACCCAGGTTGGTCAATCCATCCAGCGTAATCCGCCGTCCCACGCGGCAGCTGAAGCGGTCGGACTGTCCGGTTTCCGCCCAGCCCAGTTCGGTGAGCTGAGCCATGATCCCTGGGCCGACGCCGCGCGGCAGCTCGCCCGGGGTGAGGTATCGGCCGCTGATGGACTGCATCCCGCGAAGCGCATCGAGCTGGTGGCGAGTGGTCACTCCGGGCGGCATGGGTGCGTCCTCGAAAGGGAGGTCTTCCAATTGCTCGCATGGCCGCGCGGATACCACGGAAATTGCAGCGCATGTAAAGCAGGAGGATGGAAATCAGCTGCGACGATGGCCCGATGCGTATTTATCCGCGCCGCGTCCAAACCCCGCCGCTTGCCAAGCCAGCGATGACCCGCAATGGGGCAGATCACCCTGCATGTGTCGCGCCCTTTCGGCACGATGTCCCGGCGAGGCTCCCATGAAGTCGCTACACTCGGACATCCGGCGCATTGCATTCGCCACGAGGCTCGGTCAGACTTGCCGACAGGCAGAGCCTATCCCTTATACGCGGAGAGCGCCATGACGGCCCGCACAGCCTTGCGCATCGGTATCCTCCTGCCGCCGGCCAACACCGCGATGGAAGACGAGATTCCACCCTTCCTACCGCCGGGCGTGCGCGTCAGCTTCAACCGCCTTTCGCGCGAGGGCCGCACGCTCACGCGCGAGAGCCTGCTCTCGATGGCACGCTCCGTCGGCCGCGCCGCGGGCGACCTTGCCTGGTGTGAGCCGGACACCATCGTCTACGGCTGCACCAGCGGCACTTTCCTGGACGGCATCGGTAATGAGGAGGCGCTGTCGCGCCAGATCACAAAGGAGACCGGCATCTCCTCGCTGACCACTTCCTCGGCCGTGGTCGGTGCGCTGCGGGCGGTGGGCGCGCGGCGCGTCTTCATGATCACGCCCTATCCCGACGCGGTCAGCCTGCACGAGATCGACTTCCTGGCCCATTACGGCATCGAGGTTGTGGCCTGGGAGTCCTTCCGTTGCGATCTGAGCGCGCAGGTGCCGGTCATCGCGCCCACCGAGGTTACGGCGCTCGCCCTGCGCCACCGTGAGGCCATCGCAGGCTGCGACGCGCTCTTCGTGAGCTGCACCAATCTCAAGGTCATGAGCGAGATCGCGACAATGGAGCGCCAGCTCGGCGTTCCCGTCGTCACCTCCAACCAGGCATCGCTCTGGGGCGCGCTGCGCCAAATCGGTGCGCCGATGGCCGAAGGCTGCGGCCAGGTCTTCCAGGCTCCCGTCGCCTCGTTGGAGCCTGTCTGACGCCTCCAAAGCGCCCGCCGGCCAGCCCCCCGGATTTCTCGGCCCGAGAGTTACGGGCCGTGGTGCTCGTCGCGCGCTATTTCAGCTTCATCGGGGCGGCGTCGGAGCTGCGGCTCTCGCAGCCGGGCCTGTCGCGCATCATCCGCAAGGTGGAGCAGGGGCTTGGGGTCGAGCTGTTCCATCGCACCACGCGCCAGGTCACCCTCACCGCGGCCGGAGCGCAGTTCGTGCCCGTGGCGGAGCGTGTGCTGCAGGATTTGACCGCCGGCGTCGAGGCGGTGCGCGACCTGCGTGACCAGACGCGGGGCCACGTCGCGCTCGGCTGCCCGATGTCGGTGGCGCAATCGAACCTCATTGGCATCGTGCTGGAATACCGACGCAGGTATCCGCAGGTGACGCTCGTGATCCACGAGGGTCTGCAGAGCGCGATCCGGCAGGAAGTCCTGAACGGCGTGCTGGATTTCGGTATCGGCTTCATTCGCCAACCGATCGAGGAGCTGGCGATCGAAACGCTCTACGACGGGGTCTTCCACGTGGCCTTCCACAAGGACCACCCCTTCGCCGCGCGCGCCTCGATCCCGCTGCGCGACCTCGAGGGCGAGGTGCTGGTGTCCATGCCGCCCTCGGCCAACCCGCGCCTGATCTTCGACGGCGCAGCCGCCAGCGCCGGCTTTCGGCTGGACCACGCGATCACGGTCAACACCTACTCCACGCTCTATGCCCTGTTGGGCGCGCGCGCCGGCATCGCGATCCTGCCTGACCCCGGAGTACCGGAACCGGATGACGCGCTGTTGCTCTCGCGACCCATCGACGATCCGCGGGTGCCGTCACGCTTCTCGCTGTACAGCCTGAAGTCCCGCGTCACGACGCCCGCCGCGCTGGCGTTGAAGCAGCTCGTGGTCGAGCACTACAGCGCCAGGCGAGCGTAGGTTCCCTACGCTCAGTCAAGCTGGATGCCCATGCTTCGCACCACTTCCTGATAGGTGGCGACCTCCGTCCGGATGAAGGCCGCGAACTCGGCCGGCGTGTTCGACATCATTTCCAGCCCGAGCCCCAGGAGCCGCTGGCGCGCCTCCGGCATCGCGACGATGGCCTCGCTGTGGCGCGCCAGCAGGTCGATGATCGCCGGATCTGTGCCCGCAGGTGCGACGATGCCCATCCAGCCGCGCGATACGTAGCCGGGCAGTCCTGATTCCGAGACGGTGGGCACGTCCGGCAGCCGCGTCACGCGCTCCGGCATGGTGACCGCGAGCGCGCGCAACTGGCCGGCGGCGATCGGCTCCACCGCCGTCGGGATCGTCTCGAACATGAGCTGGAGCTGGCCGGCGATGAGGTCGTTCAGGGCCGGTGCGCCGCCGCGATAGGGCACATGCACAATGTCGATATTTGCCATGCGCCGGAACACGTCCGCCGCCATGTGCTGTGCCGAGCCCGAGCCGGCGCTGCCGAAGTTCAACCGCCCGGGATTGGCACGGGCATAGGCGATGAGCTCCGCGACGCTGGTGACCGGCAGGGAGGGATGCACCACGATCACGTTGGGCTGCAGACCGATCAGGCGGACGGGCGCGAAGTCGCGTCTCGGATCGTAGGGCAGGTTGCGGAACAGGGCCGCATTGGCGGCCAGCGAGGAGGCGCTACCCATGAACAGCGTGTAGCCGTCGGGCGCGGATTTCGCGACGTAATCCGCGCCGAGACTGCCGCTGGCGCCCGCGCGGTTCTCCACCACCACGGCCTGGCCCAGCGACCGGCTCAGCTCCTGCGCCATGATGCGCGCCACCACGTCGATGCTGCCGCCCGCGGCGAAGGCCACGATCATGCGCATCGGGCGCGTGGGATAGGGATCGGCGGCCCGTGCCGGCAGGCCGAGGCTGGCGAGGAAGAGGGCGGCAAGGGGCCAGGCGAGAAGGCGGTTTCGCATGTGTCTGTCCTCAGTTCAGGGTGATGCGGGCGGCGGCGACCACCGCCCGGTTGTTCGCGATCTCGCGGTCGAGAAAGGTCCGGAAGGTTGCCGGCGTGCTCGGCACCACCTCGAGGCCGAGATCCAGCAGCCGGGCGCTGATCTCGGTCATCTCCACGATCTCGCGCACATGCCGGTCGAGTGTGGCGACGATGCCGGGCGGCAAGCCGCGCGGGCCAAGCAGGCCGAGCCAGGCGCGGGATTCGAAATCGGGAATGCCCGCCTCCGCCACGGTCGGCAGATCGGGCATGGCGGGGGAGCGGCTGAGCGTCGTCACCGCCAGCGCCCGCACCTGTCCGCCGCGCACCGCCTGCAAGGCGGTCGGGATCGTGTCGAACATGATCTGGACCTGGCCGGCCATCACGTCGCTCAGCCCGGGCGCGCCGCCGCGGTAGGGCACATGCGTCATCCGCAAGCCGGTGCGCAACGCGAAGACCTCGGCCGCGAGGTGCTGGGACGAGCCGATGCCCGCCGTGGCGTAACTGAGGCCACCCGGATGAGTGCGCCCATAGGTGATGAGCTCCTGCACCGTCCGCACCGGCAGGGAGGGGGTGACGACCAGCATGTTCGGCTGCAGGGCGATGAGGGTGACCGGCGCCAGGTCGCGGGATGGGTCGTAGGGCAGGCTGGGGTTCAGCGCCGGGATCGTCACGATTGGCCCGGCACCCGCCATCAGCAGGGTCAGGCCGTCGGGGGCGGATTTGGCGACGAAGTCGGTGCCAACGCTGCCGCCGGCGCCGCTGCGGTTGTCCACGGTGAAGGGTTGGCCGAGGCGGCGGGTCAGCTCCTGGCCGACGAGACGGGCGAGGATGTCGACGCTGCCGCCCGCCGGGAAGGCCACGACGATCCGCGCCGGGCGCGCCGGATAGGCGTCATCCGCCCATGCCGAAGGCGCCGCGAGACACGCGAGCCCGACGAGAATCCTGATCCACCGCATCGTCGTCTCCACTTGCTGCGAAGCCGTGCGCGAATGGCGTTTTGATCCACCCTGGTCGTATCAGCGGCCGGGACGCCTTCGGCGCGCCCGGCATTAGGAAAATCTCTAGTCAGCCCAGCAGGATACGGGCATCCGCGATCGTGGCGCCGGCCGCGCTGACGATGATGGGGTTGAGGTCGATCTCCGCGATCTCGGGATGCGCGAGCGCGATTACCGACAGGCGCAACATCAGCGCGACGATCGCCTCGCGATCCACGGCGGCAGCGCCGCGCACCCCATCCAGGATGGCGCGGCCCTTGATCTCGCCGAGCATCTCCTCCGCGTCGGCGCGGGCGAGCGGCAGGCCGCGGAAGGCGACGTCCTTCAACACTTCGACGAAGACGCCGCCGAGGCCGAAGAGCATCACCTTGCCGTATTGCGGATCTGTCGTGACGCCGAGAATGATCTCGACGCCGCGCGGCGCCATCGGCGTGACCAGCACCCCTTCGATCGCGGCATCCGGCCTATGGGCGGCGACGGCCTCGCGCATTGCGGCCACGCCTTCGGCCAGGGCCGCTGCGCCCGCGAGGTTGAGCCGCACGCCGCCAACATCGGATTTGTGCAGGATGTCCTTCGATACGATCTTGATCGCAGCCGGCGCACCCGTCAGCGCGGCCGGAAGCCTGTCCAGCTCCGCGGCGTCGGACACGACCGCGAAGGGCGGTACAGTGACGCCGCTCGCGGCCAGCAGGCGCAGGGCCTCCGGTTCCAGCAGAGATGTGCGGCCGTCGGCGCGCACGGCCGCGACGATAGCCAGCGCCTCGGCGGCGGGCCGTGGCGTGGCCACGGCGGTCGTCTGCGCTTTGCGCAGCAGGACCTGATTGTACTGCTCGATACCGGCGAGGCAGGCCGCCGCGATCTCGATGGAGCGGACCACGACGACGCCCGCCTCGCGGAAGATCCGCATGGCTTCGGTGTTCCACTCGGCATAGTGGTTCTGCACGATGATGGGCTTGCCGAATTCCTTGGAGGCCGCCGCCATCTCGCACGCCGCCTGGTTTTCGGCCTCGCGGATCTCGTCCGTGTCGTTGCGGCACTGGTAGCCGCCGACATAGCCGACGGAGAGCAGCGCATCGATGTTGGGGTCGGCCAGGATCGCGCGCGTGCAGGGGGCCAGATAGCGCGGATGTGGGTCCGTCGCGCCGCCGTAATCCGCCGGGTTGAAGAGCTGGCTGGCATTCGGGGCGATGAGCTTCAGCGCCGCCTCGGTCGCGGGCTCGAAAAGCGGGATCTGCAACCCGCGTTCGGCCAGTGCATCGGCCGCCTGCGAGATCACGCCGCCGCCCTCGGAGAGGATGCCGATGCGCAGGGCTGCGCGGCCGGCATTGTGCGACAGCGCCTCGGCCACCGGAAACATCTCGTCCGAGCGTTCCACCACCACGATGCCAGCCTGGCGCATCACGCCCTTGCCCACCGCATAATCGCCGGCGAGCGAGCCGGAATGCGAGCGCGCGGCGCCCTCGCCCTGGCGCGTGCGTCCGGCCTTGTAGAGCACCACGGGCTTGATGGCCGTGACCTCCCGCGCCGCCCGGACGAAGGCCGCGCCGTTTTCGAAGCCCTCGGCGTAGACGATGACCGCGCGCGTCTCGGTGTCGTCGCCGAAGTAGCGCAGGTATTCGTCGAAGCTGATGTCGCTCTCGTTGCCGACGCCGATAAAGGTGGTGAAGCCCGCCTGCTCCGTGCGGATGCTCGCCGTCATCATCGACATGGCGACATTGCCGGATTGCGAGAGCAGACCGAGCCCACCCTTGTAGATGCCAGGCCAGCCGACGAGGTTCAGCCCGGTATGGGCGTCGAAGATGCCGTTGGTATTGGGGCCGATCAGTCGCACGCCATAGCGTTTCGCGACCTCGATGGCGCGGGCCTCCAGTTCGGCGCCTTCGGCACTTGCCTCGCCGAAACCGCCGGCCAGCAAAACCGCACCCTTCACGCCCTTCTCGCCGCATTCGGCGATCACCGCAGGCGCGGCGCGCGCGGGCGTGCAGACCAGCGCGGTGTCGATGTCATGCGGCACGGCGGCCAAGTTCGGGTAGCACGGCAGCCCGAGGATTTCCGTCTCCTTCGGGTTGATCGGCACGATGGTGCCGGCGAAGCCCTGGTTGAACAGCGCCTGGATGGCGCGGTAGCCGCGTTTGGACGGATCGCGCGAGGCACCGATGATGGCGACCGTCTTCGGCTTGAGGATGTCGCGGATGGGGCTGCGCAGGGCGATGGCGTCCGGCATCACGTGCTGCTCGCGGAGAAGCGCACGGTTTGCGCGCGGGCCTGCCAGTCGGTCACCACATTCACCAGGGCGGGCTGGCCCTTCGCCACCGCCTGCGCGGCGCGGTCCAGCGCGGGGCGGATATCCTCCGGCCGCTCCACGTATTCGCCGTGGCAGCCCAGCGCCTTGGCCATCTCGTCGAAGCGCGTGTAGCCGAGCTCGCGACCGGGCTTCTCGCGCTTGGGGTCGGCGGTCCAGCCGCCGTTCAGGCTGATCACCGTGATGACCGGCAGCCCGTGCCGCACGGCGGTGTCGAGCTCCATCCCGTTGAGGCCGAAGGAGCCATCGCCATGCAGAACCAGGACCATCTTGTCCGGTTTGGCCGCCTTGGCGCCGAGGCCGAAGGGCAGGCCTACGCCCATGATCCCGAAGGGACCGGAGTTCAGCCGGTGGCCCGGCGTGTGGGTCGGGATGGTCTGACGGCCGTAGTTGAGAATTTCCTGGCCGTCGACGCAGAGGATGGCATCGCGCGGCAGGAAATCGCGTACTTCCTTGCAGAGGCGCAGCGGATGGATTGGCATCTGGTCGGTAGCCAGCGCCGCCTCGGCGGCCGGGCCCTTCTCGGCCTCGATACTGGCGAGGCGTTGCATCCAGGCTGCATACCGATCCCCGCCCAGCCCACCAGCGGCGGCCAGAAGCTGGCCGAGCGCAACGCGCACATCGGCGCAAATGCCGAGCGTGACCTGCGGCGTGGAGGCGATCTCACCCGGATCGATGTCGATGCGGATGAGTTTCGTATCCTTCGCGAAGCGCGGCGGCTTGCCGTGGCCGAAGACGTAGTTCAGCCTGGTGCCCAGCACGAGAACCAGGTCGGCCTCCCGCAGCGCGGCGGAACGCGCGTTCGGGGAGGCGCAGCGATGATCCTCGGGCACCACGCCGCGGCCCTGGGGCGTGGTGTAGAAGGGCATGCTGGTGTGCTCGATCCAATCGGTCATCGCGGCCGGGGCATCGGACCAGAGGATGCCGCTGCCCGAGATCACCACGGGGCGTTCGGCGGCTTCCAGCATCGCGATGGCCTTCGCGATCTGAACGGGATCGGCGGCCGGGCGCGGGCGCTCGCCGAGCGGCGCGGGCCAGACGACATCGGCCTCGTCTATCGAGGCAAAGAGCACGTCGCCGGGCAGGTCGAGATAGACCGGGCCGGGCTTGCCGGCCGTCGCCAAGCGGAAGGCGGTGGCGATGAATTCTGGGATGCGCCGCGTCTCGTAGACGCGTTCGGCCCATTTTGTCAGCGGCTTCATGGCCGCGAGCTGGTCGAATTCCTGAAAGGCGCCGATGCCGTATTCCTTCACCGGGCTCGAGCCGCCGAGCGCCACCACGGGCGCGCAATCCACCAGCGCATTGCCGAGGCCGGTGCCCAGGTTGAGCACGCCGGGACCTGAGCAGGCCATGCACACGCCCGGCACGTTGCGCAGCCGCGCATAGGCATGCGCCATCATCGCCGCCGCCTGCTCGTGCCGCACGTCGATGCCACGCAGGCCGAGGTCGAGGCAGGCCTTCTCGGCCTGCAGCATCGGTGCGCCCATGATGTAGAAGAAGGTATCGACCCCTAGGCGCTTTAGCGCCTGGCCCACGAGTTCCGCCCCAGTGACTGCCATAGGCTCCGACCATTCCTTGCGCTGTATGCACGGCAGTTGAGGAGGGGGTGATGGCTGCCGTTGTCGCGGCCGATCCATCATGCCGAGCATCTCTGGTTCAGAGGCTTAGTCAGGGCGGCAATTCATAGCAAATACATTCTGATACAATTTATTGATGCCAATTTGTGATGAATTCATTCCGCACTTTGCACGTTGATGCGCTCAACAGGTCGCCTTTCAGACCGCCGTTCCATAGTTGAATGAAGGGGGGCGTCGGGGCTCGTGTTCCGGTGTTCCGGGTGTTCCAGGGAGGGCAGGCAACCGTGCGCAGCGGCAGTGCGGACATTAGCCCGCCGCGGGTCCACACGTCGTTCAGTGCATCGCGCAGGCTCGTGACGCGGCCGCGGTAGGTCTCCGCAATCCGCGGATGAAGAACGAGCCCGCTGGCACTCGGCATGGCGGCAAGCGTCGGGCTTGCCGGCCGGTCCGCCCCCCCATTGGCCCTTGCTGCTGCTGGGCCTGGTTGGCGCCGGCATGAGCATTACAGCCCTGTCCTGGAACGGCGTGCTGCTGGCGGAGGCCGCACGCCTCGCGCGGAAGGCGTGCGCGGCTCGGCCACCGGCGGCGTGCTGTCCTTCGGCCAGATCGGCGCCTTGCTGATGCCGCTGCGGGGCCTTGACCGGCAGCGCTGGCTGACCACGTCAGCCAGCGAGCGAGAGGCTCCGCTACAACGCATGAAGTTGAGGATTTTTAGATGTTGTCCCGTTTGACCCAAGCGCTCGGCCTCGTTGTCGTCGCGATTGTTTCCGGAACCACGCTTTGCCTCTCGATGAACGAGTCTGATGCTTCTCAGCCGATACCGATCGCCGGAAGCGCCGCCCCCGCGCAAACGGCAATGCCACCCTCCGTTGCTGCAGCAGCCGCGAAGGTGGAGGTCCCTGCAAATCTCGAGACACCGCAGGCGGTGCAGGCCGGAGCGCGTCTGTTTCGGGAGAACTGCGTCCAATGTCATGGGGCGCCAGGCATCGCCCCAGCTGTCGAGGGGTTGGTCCCGGCGCCTCCGGATTTGCTGCGCGCCGGTCGGCGGAACGATCCCGCTGATGTCTTCCAGAAGATCACGGACGGCATCCCCGGAACCGCAATGCCTGCTTGGGGAGATCAGCTTTCGGATCAAAGCATCTGGGCGCTCGCGGCGTTCCTTCACCATTCCCGGGGCATCTCGGCGGAAGCCTTTGGCGCGCTCAGTCCGGCGGAAGGCCCCGGACAAGGGGGTAACTGACCCGGACCGAGGATGTAGCGGCCGGTTGCGCGGCACACGACACCGTCCGCGACTTCGACCCCAAAGCTCGGCCTCGATCGCCTCGGACGTCGCCGCTTCAAGGCCAATGTCCTCGCGGACAAGGACCCGCACTTCAAGCGCAGCAACTTCTGCAGTGTGATCCGCGGATCGGCTTGGCCAGCCTGACGCTGGCCTCTCCGAATTCTTGAATGCCGGTCCCGCGCGATATGGCGGGAGATCGGCCACGTCCATTCGGGCGCACCAGGCACTCCTCCTTGAGACTGGCCATCAAATTCGCAAGCTCCCCAGGATGGAAAGGTCGCATGACGAGGTGCAATTCTCGCCTGGTACTGACGCCCGTCCAGACAATCCCGTGCAGACGATAATGAGAGCAGGGGAACCGACGGGCTGCTCCCGCGTTCAGGAACAGCACGTCACCCGGTCCCGAACGCCATGCCTCTTCACTCTGATCCCGGCCTGACCTCCGGCGCCATACGACTGGGCCGTACGGCCAGCATCCGCCGTAAGTGCCAAAAGCCGCGCCGGGAGAGAGGCGAGCCATGAAGCTCGTCGTCTTCGGCCTGACCATCTCCTCGTCCTGGGGCAATGGGCATGCCACGCTCTGGCGCTCCCTCGTCCGCGCGCTGACGCGGCGGGGGCATCGCGTCACCTTCTTCGAGCGCGATGTGCCCTGGTATGCGGGCACACGCGACCTCGACGGGATGCCGGGGCTGGAAACCGTCATCTACCCGGACTGGGACAGCGTGCGGTCACGCGCCGCGCGCGAGGTGGCAGAGGCGGATGCGGCGATGGTCACCTCCTATTGCCCGGATGGCGTCGCGGCCTCCGACCTGGTGCTCGCCGGCCCGGCCGCGCGGGTCTTCTACGATCTCGATACGCCTGTGACCTTGGCAGCGCTGGCCGGCGGCGAGCGGCCGGACTATCTCCCGCTGCAGGGGCTCGGCGACTTCGATCTCGTCCTCAGCTTCACCGGCGGCGCGGCGCTGGACCGGCTGCGGACAGAGCTCGGCGCCCGCCGCGTCCTGCCCCTCTATGGCAGCGTCGATCCGGATGCCCATCGCCCCGTATCGCCGATCGCCGAATACCGCGCCGACCTCTCTTATCTCGGCACCTATGCCGCGGACCGTCAGCCTGCCCTCCAGGCACTGCTGATCGATCCCGCGCGGCACATGCCGGAGCGCCGCTTCGTCATCGGCGGGACGCAGTACCCGGCCGAGTTCCCTTGGACGGAGAACATCCACTTCGTCCGTCACATGCCGCCGCAGCTGCATCCCGCCTTCTTCTCCTCCTCCCGCCTCACGCTGAACGTGACGCGGCGCGCCATGGCGGAGGCCGGCTGGTGCCCCTCCGGACGGCTGTTCGAGGCGGCCGCCTGCGGCACGGCCGTGCTAAGCGACAACTGGCCCGGGCTCTCGGACTTCTACACACCGGGGCAGGAAATCCTGATCGCCGGCGACGCCGCGGAGGCGATGGCCGCGATCCGCTGCGACGAGGCGGAACTGCGACGGATCGCGGCCCGTGCGCGACAACGCACGCTGGACGAATACAGCGGCGAACGCCGCGCCCAGGACCTGGAGGCGGCGCTCGACACGATCGCGGCCGCCACCCTTCAGACGGAGACCTGACCATGTGGGGCATCATTCCAGCGGCCGGGATCGGCAGCCGCATCCAGCCACTGGCATTCTCCAAGGAGCTGCTGCCGGTCGGCAGCCGGCTCGAGAACGGCGTCGAACGGCCGCGAGCCGTGAGCGAGCACCTGATCGAACGGATGATCGAAGCCGGCGTCGACAAGCTCTGCTTCGTCATCGCGCCCGGCAAGAGCGACATCGTGAACTATTACGGCGCCCGGATCGGCCCGGCCCGCATCACCTATGTCGTGCAAGCCGAGCCGGCGGGGCTATGCGACGCGATCTTCTGCGCGCTCCCCTGCATCGAGCCCGGGGAGCAGGTCGCGATCGGTTTGCCGGACACGATCTGGTTCCCCAGCAATGGCCTGGCGCTGCTGCCGGCGGACGAGCTGTCCTTCCTGCTCTTCCCCGTCGAGCACCCGGAGTTCTTCGACGCCGTGGTCACCGACGGCGGAGGCCTGGTGCAGGAGATCCAGGTCAAGCAGGCCGGCGCGGCGTCCCATTGGGTCTGGGGCGCCTTCCGCATGCCCGGGCACGTCCTGCATGCGCTGCACGCGCTCTGGCAGGAGCCCGGCCGCGGCGACGAATATGTCGGCACGCTGGTCAATGCCTGGCTGGCGCGCGGTGGCCGCGCGCGCGGGATCTGCGCCGGCGAGACCTATGTCGATGTCGGCACCATGCATGGCTGGCGGGAAGCCGTCGCCCTGCTGGGCGAAAAGCCGGCCGAGGCGCCGGTGCTGGTGCCGTTCCGGGCCTTGCAGCAGACCGCGCTGACCCAGGCGGCGGCGCTTCGGGCCGACCAGCCTCTGCGCGCGAACGGCGCCGATTGACCCATGCCGGAAGCCGGGTCGCTGCTCGCCCTGCTGGCCGACGGGGAGACGCCGGTCGAGCCCGCCGTGCTGGTCGTCGCCGCGCATCCGGATGACGAGGTGATCGGCCTGGGCGCGCAGCTGGCGCGGTTCCGCGACATCACCCTGCTGCATGCGACGGACGGCGCGCCGCGCGATGGCCACGATGTCGCGATGCACGGTTTTGCAGACGCCGCATCCTATGCCGCCGCGCGCCGCCGGGAGCTGGTGGCCGCGCTCGCTTTGGCCGGGATCACGGCCGACCGCGCGCTGACCTGCGACATCCCGGACCAGCAGGCGACGCTGCGGCTCGCCGAACTCACCCGCGAGGTGGCGGCGCGCATCAGCGTCCTGCGCCCGGCGGCGCTCATCACCCATGCCTATGAAGGCGGCCATCCCGATCACGACGCCACCGCCTTTGCCGTGCATGCGGCGCTGCGCCTGGCGGATGGCCCGCAGCCGGCGCTGCTGGAGATGGCCGGCTATCACGCGGGACCGCAGGGGATGGAGACCGGGTGCTTCCTGCCCGTGGCGGAAGACATGGCGATCTGCCTCGCCATTCCGCCCAAGGCGCGGGCACGCAAGCAGCGCATGATCGCCTGCTTTGCCACGCAGCAGCGGGTGCTGGCGGAGTTCCCGATCGACGTCGAAATGCTGCGGCCGGCGCCGCGCTACGACTTCACCCGGCCGCCGCATCCCGGCCGCCTGCATTACGAGAACTACCCCTGGGGAATGACCGGCGAGGTCTTCCGCGGGATGGCGGCGAAAGCCTCGCAGGCGCTGGGGCTCGGTCGATGAGCCTCACCGTCCTCCAGGTCGCCTATCCGTTTGCGCCGGTCGGCCCCGATGCGGTCGGCGGCGCGGAGCAGGTACTCTCGCAGCTCGACCGGGCGGTGGCCGCCGCCGGCGGGCGCTCGATCGTGCTCGCGGCTTCCGGCTCCGTCACCGCGGGCGAGCTGCTCGCGATGCCGATGCCGCACGGCGCGATCACGGAGGTGGAGCGCGACGCCGTGCATGCGACCTATCGCGCCGCCATCGGCCAGCTGCTGCGCGGCGGCCATGTGGATCTGGTGCATCTGCATGGCCTGGATTTCGACCGCTACCTGCCGCCGCCAGGGCCTCCCGTGTTGGTGACGCTGCATCTGCCGCCCGCCTGGTATCCGCCCGATGCCTTGCGGCCGCGACGGCCGGACACCTGGCTGCATCCGGTGTCGCAGGCGCAGTATCGCGACTGCCCGCCATCTCCCGCCCTGCTGCCGCCGATCCCCAATGGCGTGCCGGTGGCGGATCTGCCGGCGCCGGTCTCCCGCCGCGGCTTCGCGCTTTGCCTCGGACGCATCTGCCCGGAAAAGAACCAGCATGCGGCGCTGGAGGCCGGCAGCCTCGCCGAGGTGCCGGTGCTGCTGGGCGGCCAGGTCTTCCCCTATGCGGCGCATGAGCAATATTGGCGCGAGGCCGTCAGCCCGTTGCTCGCAGCCGGCCGGCACCGTTTCCTCGGGCCCATCGGCTTCGCGCGCAAGCGCCGGCTGCTCAGCGCCGCGCGCTGCCTGATCTCGGCGAGCATCGCGCCGGAGACCAGCTCGCTCGTCGCCATGGAAGCGCTGGCTTGCGGCACGCCGGTGGTCGCGTTCCCGTCCGGTGCGCTGCCCGAGATCGTCGAGCATGGCGTCACCGGCTACCTGGTCGAGGATATCAGGGAGATGGCGGAGGCGATCCGGAGTGTCCACCGGATCGACCCCGAGGCCTGCCGCGGCGCCGCGCGCAGCCGCTTCTCGGCCTCGGTGACGACGGCGGGCTATCTTCGCCTCTACGCGCAGCTGGCCGCAGGAGGGCAGGCGCATGCTGTCCCGGCCTGATGTCGCGCTGGTGACCGAGGCGGCCGCGCTGGAAGCGCTGCGGCCAGAATGGGAAGCGCTCTGGCTGGAAGCGCCGGAGGCGACGCCCTTCCAATCGCCCGCCTGGCTCATCCCCTGGTGGCGGCATATCGGCGAAGGGGAGCTGCTGACGCTCGCCTTCCGCGAGAACGGCGTGTTGGTCGGCCTGCTGCCGCTCTACGTCCATGCCGCGGAGGATGGCCGCCGCCACCTTTTCCCCCTCGGCATCGCCACGACCGATTACCTGGATGCGATCATCCGCCCCGGGCAGGAGGCAGCGGTTATGGCAGGGTTCTTCCGGCAGCTCGAAGCTTTCGCCGATCGTTTCGACATCGCGGAATGGCCGCAGCTCCGGACGGGTTCGCCGCTGTTGGAAGCGGCGCCGGCCGGCTGGACCTCGCGGACGGAACCGGACACCGTCTGCCCGGCCACGCCGCTGCCGTCGAGCCTGGAGACTCTGGGCGACGTGGTCTCGCGCAAGACGCTGCGCGACCTCCGCACCGTCCGGAAGCGCGCAGCCGAAACCGGGGCGCTCCGATGGCAGGACGCGGACGCGGAGAGCCTCGGGCCCATCTTCGATGCGTTGCTGCGGCTGCACGCCGCGCGCTGGGAAACGCGGCAGGAGCCTGGGGTCCTGGACGCGCCTGCGGTCCAGGCAGCGCATCGGGCGGCCCTGCCGGAGCTCCTGCGCGCGGGCCTGCTGCGCCTGCAGGCCTTGCATCTCAACGACGACATCGTGGCGGTGCTCTACGCCCTGATCGATCCGCCGGAGCGGCCGGCACGGCGCGTCTATCTCTACATCAGCGGCTTCGATCCGGCGCTGGACCGGCTCAGCCCGGGCATGCTGCTGGTCGGGCATGCCCTGGAGCAGGCGGTGACGGAGGGCTTCGCCATCATCGATTTCCTGCGGGGACAGGAGCCCTACAAATACTTCTGGGGCGCGGCGGACGCGCCGGGCTTCCGCCGTATCCTGCACCCGCCGGCGGCAGGACGGCCATGACGCGCTGCCTCCTGATCGTGCTCGACAGCGTCGGCGTCGGCGCGGCGCCGGATGCGGCAGAATACGGGGACGAGGGCGCGGACACGCTCGGCCACATCATGGCCCGCACCGGGCTACGCCTGCCGGTGCTGGATTCCCTCGGCCTCGGGCGCATCCTCGGCGAGGACGGCGGCAAGGCACCGCTCGCCAGCTATGGGCGCATGCGGGAACGCTCCGCCGGCAAGGACAGCACGACGGGCCATTGGGAGATCGCCGGAATCGTCCTGGATGAGCCCTTCGCGGTGTTCGAACGCTTTCCGGACCCGCTCCTGCGGGCGATCGAGGAGGAGACCGGCCTGCATTTCCTCGGCAACCATCCAGCCAGCGGCACCGCGATCATCGACGCGCTCGGCGGAGAGCATATGCGCACCGGCCAGCCGATCCTCTATACCTCGGCCGATTCCGTCCTGCAGATTGCGGCGCATGAGGCCGTCATCCCGGTGGAGCGGCTCTACGCTATCTGCGAAGCCGCCCGCCGCCATGCCGATGCCTGGCGCATCGGCCGCGTCATCGCCCGGCCCTTCATCGGCGCGCCCGGCGCCTTCGCCCGCACCGAGGGGCGGCACGATTTCTCCATGCGGCCGCCGCGGTCCATCCTGGATGCGATCAGCGAGGCCGGCCTCGCGGTGACATCCGTCGGCAAGATCGCCGACCTCTTCGCCGGGCAGGGCATCACAGAAGCGTATCCGACCGGCAGCAATGCCGAAGGCATGCAGGTGACCGAGGCCCTCTGGCAGCGGACGGAAACCGGCCTGATCTTCACGAACCTGGTGGATTTCGACACGCTGTATGGCCATCGGCGCGACGTCGCCGGCTATGCCGCGGCGCTGGCGGAGTTCGATGCGTGGCTCGCCGGCCTGCTGCCGCAATGCAGCGCCGAGGACCTTGTCATCATCACCGCCGATCACGGCAATGACCCGACCCATCGCGGCACCGATCATACGCGCGAGGAGGTGCCGCTGCTGGTGCTGCAGGGCAACCGCGCCGCACCGCTCGGCACCCGAGACGGCTTCGCGGATGTCGCGGCCTCGCTTGCGATCGCTTTCGGCCTCCCGCCCTGGCCCTGCGGCCGGCCATTCCTGTGAGGGCCGGATGGCCCAAGGCCGCATGGCAGGCCACGGAGGATTTTTCCGCGGGCCGGATCTCGGCGCCCGTCGCGCTGATGCGCCTCGCCCTGACCGGTCTGCCCGCGGCGGCGATCGTCACGGCGCTGGAGGAGGACGAAGGGTTGGC